>CAZXXM010000439.1:0-2503 GCA_964644715.1 uncultured Salinisphaerales bacterium | reverse complement strand
TGCCGGATCGGCGCCTGCGCCGCCACCTCGAGCTCGAGCGCGCCGGTGTAGAGATCGAGCCGCTGCACCGAGGGATATGCCTCGCCCGGCGCGTGCAGGCAGACCAGGATCGACTTCGGATCGCCACCCAGAAAGTCGATCGCCCGGGGCCGCGTGCGCGCATCGCCGCCGGGATTCACCTGCCGCAGCAGGACGCGCCGATCGCTGCCGTCCACGTTCACCGCGACCAGACCCGAGACGCCGTCGCTGGCCGGCCCGTGAAAGCCGCACAGCAGGCGCTCGCCATTTCCCCAGCCACACCAATCGAGGACCTGGCCTTCGACGGCATCTGCCTCGAGCGCGCGGCTACGGTGATCGTCCCGATCGAGATCCAGCACGTCGAGCGCGGCCCGTCCGCTGTCGTCGCGCGACAGGTACGCAAGGTAGCGCCCATCCGGTGACAGGCTGGGCGCCTCCATGTGCGGGAGATCGGCTGCGGCAGCGAGCGAGCCCGAAGTCATCGCGAGAAACAGGATCCACGGAGAAGCCCGGAGGCGATGCCCGATCATGCGCGCAAACTCCCCGACGGACGAAGCGGCTGCTCCGGAGCATGCCGCATCCCCCGCGTCAGCCGTATCCGCGCATCCGCAGCCGCCACAAGCCGTCGACGGCGTACAAGCCCAGCGCGGCCCAGATGCAACCGAAGCCGATCAGCTGGTTGTGCGTGAAGGCCTCGCCGAACAGGAACACGCCGATCAGCAGCTGCAAGGTCGGGCCGATGTACTGGATCACGCCGACCAGCGACAGCGGGATGCGGCGCGCGCCGTAGGCGAACCAGATCAGCGGCATCGCGGTGGCCACGCCGGCGAACACCATCAGCGCGTCCTCGTACCGGCCGATGTGTCCGAACGCGCCCACACCGTTGAACTCCGACCAGATCAGATAGCCCAGCGCCGGCGTGAACATGATCAGGCTCTCGACACCCAGGCCGGGAATCGATTCCACCGAGGCCTGCTTGCGGATCAGCCCGTACAGGCCGAAGGACACCGCCAGCGTCAGCGCGATCCACGGCAGTCGGCCGACGCTCCACGTGAGCCAGGCCACACCGAGCGCCGCGAGCGCCACCGAGCACCATTGCCGCGTGTTGAGGCGTTCCTGCAGCACCGCCACGCCGAGCAGGACGTTGACCAGCGGATTGATGAAGTAGCCCAGCGAGGACTCCACGACGTAGCCGTGGTTGACGGCCCAGATGTAGAGCACCCAGTTCACGCTGATCAGGATGCTGCTGGCGAACAGCATCGGCGTGGCGCGCGGCCGCGACAGCGTGGCGCGCAGCCATCCCGGCCCGTTGCGCCAGACCAGGAAGCCAACGACGAACACGGTGCACCACGCGATGCGATGCGCCGTGATCTGCAGCGAGGGCACCGCGCCGAGCTGGCGCCAGTACAGCGGGAACATCCCCCACACGATGAACGTGGCCACCGTCGCGACGAACCCGCGACGGAATTCGTCGGCGGGCGAGTTCGGCAGCGGCGCGGGCGGTGGCGTGGACATCGGGCGCGAAAAAACGGCGAGGCACGAAAGGCCGCGCAGTCTGCGCCGCGCCGCCGGGCTTGGAAAGCAGCGGAATGCACCCATGACCTTGCTTTGCCTGCCCGTCCACGCCGCATGCCCGCTGCGTCCATTTCGATCGATTCCGAGGGCATCGAGCGGCTCTTCGCCGCGCGCGGCTGGCGCGTGTTCGACTACCAGCGCGAAGTCTGGCGCGCGCAGGCCGACGGCGAATCAGGACTGATCCACGCCCCCACCGGCACCGGCAAGACGCTGGCCGCGTGGCTCGGCCTGCTGATCGATCCCGCGCGCCGCGACACCGGGCTGTCGGTGCTGTGGATCACGCCGATGCGCGCGCTGGCCGCGGATACGCGCACCGGCCTGCAGTCGGCCTGCACGGATCTGGGCCTGGACTGGAGGGTGGAGTTGCGCACCGGCGACACCTCCTCGCATGCGCGTGCACGCCAGCGCCGCGAGCTGCCCAATGCGCTGGTGACGACGCCCGAGTCGGCCTCGCTGTTGCTGAGTTACGCCGATCTCGTGCCCGCCTTCGCGAACCTGCAGGCGGTCGTCGTCGACGAGTGGCATGAACTGCTGGGGACCAAGCGCGGCGTGCAGACCGAGCTGGTGCTGTCGCGGCTGCGCGCGCTGTCGCCGGGCCTGCGCACCTGGGGCGTATCGGCCACGCTCGGCAATCTCGACGAGGCGATGCGCAGCCTGCTCGGCCCGCGCACGGCGGGCCGCTGCATCTCGGCGGACCTGGCGAAGGACATCCGCATCGACACATTGCTGCCCGCGGTCGCGGAGCGATTCCCCTGGGGCGGCCACATGGGCCTGAGCCAGGCGCCGCGCGTGATCGAGGCGATCCGCGCGGCGCGCACTTCGCTGATCTTCACCAACACGCGCAACCAGGCCGAGCGCTGGTACGAGGAACTCGCGAAGGCCGATCCGCCGCTGAAGCTCGCGCTGCACC
>CAZXXM010000438.1:0-2506 GCA_964644715.1 uncultured Salinisphaerales bacterium | reverse complement strand
TGCCGATCACCGGGGCCTTGGCGGCACGGGCGAACAGCTCGACATCGCCCGCCAGCGACACGCCGGCCGCGGCCAGTTCGCGCACGAAGGGCTCGTCCAGCGCGATGCCCGGCGACAGCACCGCCTCGGCATACTGCGACAGGGGCGCCGGCGCGGCGAAGGCGCCGCAGTGGAAGGCGATATCCGGAAACTGCTGCTGCAGCTCGGCCAGCCCCGCCGGTGCGGCGCGGCTGTCGGTGGCCGTCACGCGGGCGCCTTCGCGCACGAGGTAGCGCAGCGCCGAGGCGCCGCTGGCTCCGAGGCCGACTACCAGCATGTGCTTTCCGGCGTAGCGGCTCATGTTCCTATCGGATCTTCAGCGTTGAGAGGCCGATCAGCACCAGGATCAGCGTGATGATCCAGAAGCGCACGATGATCTTGGGCTCGGGCCAGCCCTTCAGCTCGTAGTGGTGATGCAGCGGTGCCATGCGGAAGATGCGCTTGCCGCCGCTGTACTTGAAGTAGCCGACCTGCAGCATCACGGACACCGTCTCGGCGACGAACACGCCGCCCATGACGACCAGCACGAGTTCTTGACGAACGAGCACCGCGACCACGCCCAGCGCCGCGCCGAGCGCCAGCGCACCGACGTCGCCCATGAACACCTGCGCCGGGTAGGCGTTGAACCACAGGAAGCCCAGACCTGCGCCGGCCAGCGCGGTGCAGAAGATCACCAGCTCGCCGACGCCCGGGATGTACGGGATGCCGAGATACATCGCGATCTTCACGTTGCCGGTGCAGTACGCGAACACCGCCAGCGCGGACCCGACGAGCACGCAGGGCATGATCGCGAGGCCGTCCAGACCGTCCGTGAGATTCACCGCATTGCTGGTCCCGACGATGACCAGGTATGCCCAGGGGATGAAGAAGATGCCGAGCTGGATCGCCACGTCCTTGAAGAATGGAACGATCAGCGCCGTCTCCAGTGAATGCCGGCCATCGCCGAACACGTCGAAGAGCGGGGCATTCGGCGACGTGAAATAGATCAGGCTGGAAACGCCGAAGCCGGCCAGCGACAGCCAGAAGTACTTCTGCCTGGCGTTGAGCCCGAGATTCCGGCGGTGCTTGATCTTGATGTAATCGTCGGCGAAGCCGACGAGACCGAAGGCCAGCGTCACCAGCAGCGCGAACCAGACGAAGCGGTTGGTCAGATCCGACCAAGCGAGCGTGGAGATGGTGATCGCGAACAGGATCAGCACGCCGCCCATCGTCGGGGTGCCGGTCTTGGCCTGATGCGACTTGGGCCCGACTTCGCGGATGACCTGCCCGAACTTGAAGTCGTGCAGCTTGCGGATCATCAAGGGGCCGAAGACGAACGAGAAGATCAACGCGGTGAGCACGCCGAGAATCGCGCGGAACGACAGATAGCTGAACAGGTTGAAGGTACTGACGCTCTCCTTCAGCCACATTGCGAGGTGGTACAGCACGTCAGTGATTCCCCTGATCGGTTTCGCCGCAGAGCGCGGCCACGATTCTTTCCATTCGCGCCGAGCGCGATCCCTTGACCAGCACCACGACGTCACCGCCCAGCTCGCGCGCGAGGACGCGGCTCAGCGCCTCCGCATCGTCGTAGCGTTCGGTGGCGCGGCCGAATCCGCGGGCGTAGTGCTCGCCGGCGGGCCCGAGCACGAACAGGCGATCGATGCCCAGATCGCGTGCGTGCCGGCCGCACTCTTCGTGCAGCGACGGCGACGACGCGCCGAGTTCGGCCATGCCGCCGAGCACCGCCCAGCGCGCTCCTTTCTGCTGCGCGAGCAGTTCCAGCCCGGCCTTCAACGACGTCGGGTTGGCGTTGTAGCTGTCGTCGATCAGGCGCGCGTGCTGCAGCGTCGTCTTCCAGACCACGCGCCCCTGCGCGGACTCGACGTGCCCGAGGCGCTCGGCGATCACTTCGGCATCCAAACCCAGCGCCGCGCCACACGCGGCCGCCGCAAGCGCATTCATGACGTTGTGACGACCCGGCAGCGGGAGACAGACCTGCGCATCCCCGCCCGGAATCGACAGCTCGAAGGATGTGCCGGTATCGATCGGCTCGATGCGCCTGGCCGATACGTCGGCCGGCATCTCGATCCCGAAGCTCAATTGCTGGCGCCGGGCCAGGCTGCGCCACAGCCCGGCATACGCATCGTCGGCGTTGATCACCGCGATGGCACCGGCACGCAGGCCGGCGAACAGTTCGCCCTTGGCGCGCGCCACGCCTTCGCGGGACCCGAACCCTTCCAGATGCGCGTCGCCGGCCTGGGTGATCACGCCGACGTCCGGCTGCGTGAGTTCGGTCAGACGCGCGATCTCGCCCGGATGGTTGGCGCCCATCTCGATCACCGCGGTGTGGTGCGCCTCGCGAAGCTCGAGCAAGGTCAGCGGCAGGCCGATGTGATTGTTGAGGTTGCCGCGCGTGGCCAGCACCTCGCCGCGTGCGGCGAAGACCGAAGCGAGCAGTTGTTTGGTCGTGGTCTTGCCGTTGCTG
>CAZXXM010000437.1:869-2617 GCA_964644715.1 uncultured Salinisphaerales bacterium | reverse complement strand
CTTCAGCGCGCGCGACGACGACATCATCATCATGGCGGGCTACCGGATCGGACCGTTCGAGGTCGAGTCGGTGCTGGTCACGCATCCCGCCGTCGCGGAGGCTGCGGTCATCGCCGTTCCTGACACCGTGCGCGGTGAGGTGCTGGAGGCGGCGATCGTGCTGCATCCCGACTTCGAGCCGTCCGAGGCTCTCGTGAAAGAGCTTCAGTCGTGGGTGAAGACGAAGTTTGCCGCCCACGCCTATCCTCGCAGGATTCATTTCATCGAGGCCCTGCCGAAAACGCCTTCGGGCAAAATCCAGCGCTTCGTCGTGCGCAACCAGCTTCGTGAAGGATCGCTTGTCACGCTGTCCGGAAAGGAAGTGGCGGATGCGGGTTGATGGCAGACTTTGCGTCGTCACTGGCGCGGGTTCGGGACTCGGGCGAGCAACGGCAAGGACGTTGCACGAAGCCGGGGCGCGTCTTCTCATGCTGGACCTCAACGAGCAGAAGCTACGCGAGGTCCAGTCCGAATTCGGGACCGATACGACCGCGATCGCTGCTGCCGACGTGACCGATCCGGATCAGGTCGATGCCGCGATCGAAATGGCGATCGACCGTTTCGGCCCCCTGCGCGCCGCAATCAACTGCGCCGGCATCTCGTCGTCGGCAAAGATCGTATCGAAGGGCGCGGCCCACGACTACGATCTTTGGCGGCGCGTTCTCGACATCAATCTGTCGGGCACGTTCAACGTCATGCGACTTGCCGCAGCGCGTATGGTTGGCAACGAGCCCGACGACGAAACCGGGGAACGAGGCGTGATCGTCAACACCGCGTCGATCGCCGCGGAGGATGGACAGAAGGGCCAGGCCGCATACGCTGCCAGCAAAGCCGGGATCGTAGGTCTGTCACTGCCTGTCGCCAGGGACCTCGCGGAACATTCCGTCCGCTGCGTCGCCATCGCTCCGGGCCTGTTTCAGACCGAGCTCTTCGAGCAGATCAGCGAAAAAGGGACCGAGGCGCTCAAGCGCGCTCTCCTTTTTCCCGGCAGGATGGGTCATCCTGGGGAGTTCGCCTCGCTCGTGAAGGTCGTCATCGAAAATCCTTACCTCAACGGCTCGCTGCTGCGCCTGGACGGCGGCGCTCGCCTTCCCGCCTGATCGGAAACCGTGATGAACGCAGAGTGGCGCCGATGGCCGAGGCTGATGCGGTGGAGAAGAACGCCTCGGGCGACACGGTGCGGCTGAACGCCATCGCCCGGCGGCAGGGGAAGATCGTCTGGATCACGTTCTCCCGCCCGCAGAAGGCGAACGCGCTCGATTCCGAAGCGCTTTCGCTGCTGATCGAGGCGATTGATCTGGCTGAGACGGAGGGGGTAGCCGAAGCGGCCATCATCTCCGGGGAGGGAGCCAACTTCTGCGCCGGCGCCGACCTGACCGAACTCCTGTCCGGCGGCTCGCAAGGCGTGCGAAACCTGCTGTCGCTGTTCCGCGAGGCGGCGTTCAGGCTCGAACGATCGCATCTGGTCGTGCTGGCGGCCGTCCATGGCGCGGCGCGCGCCGGCGGGCTGGAGATCGCCCTCGCCTGCGACGTCATCGTGGCGGCCAGGTCCGCCAGCTTCGCTGACGCCCATCTTTCGAAGGGCCTTCTTCCGGGCGGGGGCTCCACCGTGCGCCTTCCGCGCGCGATCGGGTGGCAGCGCGGCAAGTGGATGATCCTGAGCGCAGAAACCATCGATGCCCGGCAGGCGATGGAATGGGGTCTCGTTC
>CAZXXM010000437.1:0-859 GCA_964644715.1 uncultured Salinisphaerales bacterium | reverse complement strand
AAGAGAGTCGACGACGCGGATCTCCTTCCCGCCACGGCGGAACTGGCGTCGGGGTTCTTCCGCGGTGACCCGCAGACGAAGAAGCGTGCCAAGCACCTCCTCGCAACCGTCGGCGAACAGCCGATGAGCGCTGCCATGGAAGACGAGATCGTGACGCTTGAAGCACATTGGCACTCGGAGGAATTTCAGAAGGGCGTCGGCAGCTTCCTGTCGCGCCGCCGTGGTGGCTGAACCGGTGCCCGCTGGATCCAGATAGGCATGGTGGAAGGACGGGAGAGCTCAGATGGGCTAGGTCAACGATCCCGTTGCAGTTCTCGCCTGCGTCCGCATGCCTTTGGGCGCGTTCCAGGGCGGGCGGACGTCGCTTTTGGCCACTGATCTGGGGGTATCGCCATCAGGTCCGCAATCGAGCGGGCTGGTTTATCTTCCGATCGGGTCGCGAAGTCCTGATGGGCTGCGTGCTGCCGGCTGGGCTGGGGCAGGCTCCCGCCAGGCAGGCTGCCCATGCCGCGGGCCTTCCGCGCTCCGTCCCCTGCTCCAGCCGTCGGGTACCGAAGACGCGCATTGATCGCACGCCTGCTGACATCGCGAGCGCACGTCGTTAGGCTTCATGATCCGAAAGGCGGATGTGGGCTGACACGCTTGCGGATGCCGGCCACTTCGGCGGCCTCCTGGACCGCGCGGTGCAGTTGCCGCGACGAGATCGGATCGGTGCAACTGCGTCCCGGGAACAGCCAGCCATGCGGGAGCTTCACCCCGTGTCGCTCGCCTTCGCGCCACCACAGCCGCAGCAGTTCCAGAAGCTGCGGCGAGAGCATCGCGTTGCGGTCCTTGCGGCCCTTGCCCTGCTCGATGCGGA
>CAZXXM010000436.1:0-2619 GCA_964644715.1 uncultured Salinisphaerales bacterium | reverse complement strand
ACCTGCATGGCCGACCGCCCCTTCCTGGTGGACACCACGCTGATGGTGCTGCGCGAAGCGGGCCTGGCCGCCGACTGGATGCTCCATCCGGTGCTGCGGGTGCAGCGCAATGCCGAAGGCGCCTTGGAAGGCGCCCGCGCGAAGGACGATGCGACGGCTGACGCGGAAGGCCTGCTCGAATCCTGGATGCTGGTCGACTTCGAAGGACCGGCTGACGCCGCGAGCCGAAACCGACTGCGGGAACGGCTCGAAGCCCGCTACGCGCAGCTGCGCATCGCCGTGGACGATTACCCGGCGATGCAGGCGCGCCTGCGCGCGCACGTCGAAGAACTGGCGCAGGTTCCCGCCGGGGCGGATGCCGCCGAATTCTCCGAGGCTCGCGAATTCCTGAACTGGATCGACACCCATCGCTTCACGTTCATGGCGTCGTCCGAATCCCGCACCGTCGTGCAGAACCAGACGCGCTCGCGTTTCGAGCCGCTGCTCGATCAGGGGCTGGGACTCGCCCGGCCCGGCGGCGTGCTGGCCGACACCGATGCGCTGATCGCGCCGCGCGAGGAGCTGGACCGCTACGCGGATTCCTCGCGCGTGATCGTCGTCACCAAGTCGCTGCAGCGCGCGCCGATCCGCCACGAGGAGCCGCTGGACGTCATCAGCGTCAAGCACTTCGACGCGGACGGCCGCGTCACCGGCATCACGCGCTTCGTTGGCCTTTTTGCTGCGGCGGCCTATCAGGAAGCACCGTGGGCGATCCCCTTGATCCGCCGCAAGTGCGAGCGGGTGCTGCGCGAATCGCACCTGGATCCGCAGGCCTACAGTGGCAAGGCCCTGCGCGACATTCTCGGCGGCTATCCCCGCGACGAGCTGTTCCAGTCCAGCGAATCGGAATTGCTGGCCACGTGCCTGGGCATCCACGAACTGCGGGAGCATCAGAACCTGCGCCTGTTCCTGCGTCGCGACCGCTATGGCCGCTTCTTCTCGGCGCTGGTGTACCTGCCGCGTGAACGCTACTCGCGCGAGCTGCGCGACCGGGTCGGCCAGGAGCTGCTGCAGGCGGTCGGCGCCCAGGCGCTGGATCGAAGCGTCGATTTCTTGCGCGGCGGTTTCGCGCGCATCCGCTACCAGCTGCGCACGCCGCCGGGCACCCGACTCCAGCAACCGGTCGCCCAGATCGAACGGCGGTTGCTGGGCGTCACGCGCCCGTTCCGAGAGCAACTGCGCGCAGCACTCGGCGAGCTGCAGAGCGCCGATGCGACGGGACTGTCCGCACGTTTCGGCGATGCCTTTCCAGCGGCCTACCTCGAACGCACACCGATCGCCGACGTCGCGGCGGACACGATACGGCTCGCCGGTGTCGACGCTCGTGCACCGCTGAGCCTCTCGCTCGTACCCGGCCAAGGCACAGCGCGCTTGAAGCTTTTCGTATTGCGCGAGCCGCTCGCGCTGTCGGACGTTCTGCCGGTGCTGCAGCATTTCGGAATCCGCACGCGGCGACAGGATCCCGAGCGGGTGAAGCCGCTGAGCGGCGACGACGCCTGGATCCAGGACTTCGAGGTCGAGATTCCGCCGCAAGCGACACGCGCGTCGGCCGACGAAGTCGAACGCCTGTTGCCGCAGGTGCTGCTCGGTACGGCGCAGGACGACGCCCTGAATCGGCTCGTTCTCGCGGCCGCGCTCGACACCGCGCAGGTCGGCATTCTGCGCATGCTCGCCGGCTACGCGAACCAGGTCGGCCTGCCCTACGGCCGCGCCGACATCGAAGGCATCATGGCGGCGAATCCCGACGTCGCACGCGCCTTGGTTCTTCTGTTCGAGCGTCGATTCGATCCCTCCGTCGACGCCATGGCGCGCGGCGATCTCGAAACCGAAGCGTCGAAGACGCTGGATGCGGCACTGGATGCGGTATCGGGCCTCGACGCGGATCGTGTGCTGCGCGTGCTGGCATCGGTGATACGCGCCGGCGTGCGGACCAACTTCTGGCAGCGTGACGGAGAGGGGCGTCGCAAGGCCTGCCTGAGCCTGAAGATCGAGGCCTCGAAGGTACCGGAGTTGCCTCACCCGCGACCGCTGTACGAGATCTGGGTGAGTTCTCCGCACGTCGAGGGCGTGCACCTGCGTGGAGGCAAGGTGGCGCGCGGCGGCTTGCGCTGGTCGGATCGCAGCGAGGATTTCCGCACCGAGGTGCTCGGCCTAATGAAGGCGCAGCAGGTGAAGAACGTCGTCATCGTGCCGGTCGGCGCCAAGGGCGGGTTCGTCGCGCGCCGCGCGCCGCCTGCGTCCGACCGCGAGGCCTGGATGGCCTACGGCGTCGACTGCTACCGCTGCTTCCTGCGCGGACTGCTGGATCTCACCGACAACCGCGTCGGCGATCGCATCGAGCCTCCGAAGGACACGGTGCGCCACGACGGCGACGATCCCTATCTGGTCGTCGCCGCGGACAAGGGCACCGCGACGTTCTCCGACATCGCCAACACGGTGGCCGCGGAGTACGGCTTCTGGCTCGGCGACGCCTTCGCGTCCGGCGGCTCGGCGGGCTACGACCACAAGAAGATGGGCATCACCGCCCGCGGCGCCTGGGAATCGGTGAAGCGCCATTTTCGCGAGCTCGGCCAGGACATC
>CAZXXM010000435.1:0-2663 GCA_964644715.1 uncultured Salinisphaerales bacterium | reverse complement strand
CGACCGCGCCGCGGTCGAGGTGCCCAAGGAACCGCCGCCGAAGCAGTTCTTCGCGCCGCCGGCGGGCGAAGCGCCCAAGCCGGCGCCGATCCCGTCGCCGCACCCGATCCGTGAACGCCTGCGGCGTCGCGACGAGGGCGACGACAACGCCACCGAGACCTTCCGTGTCGAGGTCGGCGAGCAGCACGGAATCAAGCCCGGCAATCTCGTCGGCGCGATCGCCAACGAGGCGGGTCTCGACGGCTCGAACATCGGCAAGATCGTCATCAACGCCGATCACAGCTTCGTCGACCTGCCGGTCGGCATGCCCAAGAAGATCTTCCGGGACCTGCAGAAGGTCTGGGTCGCCGGCAAGCAGCTGAAGATCAGCCGCGTCGAAGGCGCGATGCCGAAGCCGGGCGGCAAGCCGCCGCACAAGGGACCGCGGCGGAGCTGACGTTGCTCCAATGTGGCTCGGACGAAGTCCGGGGCTGCGCCGCGTATTGAGAGTGCCGCCCCGGACTCCGTCCGGGCTACGGTGGCGGTATCAGAACGACGATCCGGGCTGCTGCAGGAACGCCTTCTCCTCGTCCGTCGACACGCGCCCGAGAATCGCGTTGCGGTGCGGGAATCTGCCGAAGCGTTCGACGATGTCGCGGTGGTCGACCGCGAATTTCGTGTAGCCGTCGAACAGCTCGCGCAACGCGCCGGGCGCGGCGCGTGCCAGGGATTCGAACGCGGCGACCGACCGGGCCTGGTCGCCCCGATCTTCCGAATGCTCGAGCGGCAGGTAGAAGAACACGCGTTCGAGCAGGCCCAGCGCCTGGTCGCAACCGGCGGCGAGGCCGTCGACGCAAAGCCGTCGGGCCTGCGCATCCTGCGCGAAGGCTTCGGGCCGGCCGCGGAAAATATTCCGCGAGAACTGGTCGACGACGATGATCAGGGCCAGCCGCCCGCGAGCGTCCCCGCACCAGGCGTCGAGTTCTCCGCGGCGCGCCTGCGCGTGCAAGCCGTCGAAGCGCTCACGGATCCGATCGTCGGTTTCCGGATTACCGCCCCACCAGAGCGTCTTCTTCGCTTCGGCGGCAGCAGCGATGTCGGCGGTATTCCCGAACCAGAAGTCCAGCACGGAGGTCGGCGTTTCGGAGTTCCGATCCATGCCCGGTCAGGCCGCCGGCTTGGCGACGGTGGCCACCAGGCGCTGGATCGCCTCGGCCTGTTCGGGCGAGGCGTTGACCGCCTCGGCCTTGCCGTCGCGCAGGTCCGCCAGGAATTCGCTCTTGCCGATGTTGACGCGGACCTCGGCATCGAACCCGGTGAACGAGACCGAGGACGCCTCCGGGTAGAACACGTCCGAGGTCATCCACAGCGTGCGATTGGTCCGCCGGTCGAAGACGCGGAACCAGGAGCCGACCGGTACGCCGGTGCGCCAGTCCACGTTGCTGGCCGTCACCGCGGCCGCTGATTTGTCCTGCGGCTTGGGCGCTGCGGCGGCCGCGCGGGGCCGCGGCGCGAAGGTCTCCAGGTCGAGCCGCTGCAGCACCTGCGCCTCGGTGGAAAGGCCGTTGCGCAGCAGGGTGCAGGCGCGCAGCACCAGATTGGGCGGCACGCCCATGAGGTTCATCTCGCCCGACACGTCGTCGAGGATGGTATCGACCAGTGCCGGCTCGACGTGCCCTGTCAGCCACCGGCACTCGCCGAACAGGCGCTGCAGCAGTTCCTTCGAGCGCGTCCATTCCGGCGTTCCGACGCCGAAGCGCAGGCTCAGCGCGGAGACCAGCGGGATCCAGACCTCGGTCAGGAACGGCGCGAGGCCCACGGGAAGGTCGTAACCCGATCCGGCCGCCTTGACCTGTTCGTGCGCGGTCGCCTTGGCCGAGGCCATGCGTGCCGACGTGCTGCTCTTGGGCGCGCGCTGCGAACTCAGGAAGCTCTGCAGGTCGGCCTGGGTCAGCGGCGCCACGCTCGCGGGGGCCTGGTACTGCTGCTGCAGCCCGCGCAACGTGGCCTCGGCTTGCGCGAGCCGCGTGCCGCGCTCGGCGGCCGACTCCGCCGCCAGGCTGTCGAGCGAGGAGATCGTGGCGCGCGCAGGGTGTGCCGCGTTGGTGAAGAAGCTGGAGTCGGACAGCGCGATCTGGATGATCGGCAGGATCAGCCGCCGCAGGGCATCGATCTCTTCGCGCGGCCAGCGGCTGCCGGTTTCCTCGACCAGCTGGCTGACCAGGGTCAGGCGCTGGGGTGCGCCCGCCGTGAAGGCGCCCTGTGCCTCGGGCGCGGGTTTCCAGGACTCGCCCGACAGGCCCCACTGGTTCAGCGAGTTCACCAGCGTGCTGGGCACCGAGTAGACCGGCGGCGCGCTGGTGGCTGCACCGGCCGAGCCCTTGTGAGCGCTCCTCAGCGGGTGGCGGGTCGGGACGGCCTTGTCGGTGAGGCCCTCGGATTCGAGCTTCGTGTTCAGGCTCTCGAAATAGGCATGGGCGTCCGCCATCAGCTGCCGCTCGAACAGCTTGAACAGGATCAGCCGGATTTCGGAGCTGAGTTCGAGCGGCTGCAGCGCGGTATTGAAGGCCGCAACCAGTCCCTTGGGTCGCAATCCTTCCAGCCGCGCGCGGGCGTCGGAAGCCGCGGGTAGGTTCTCCAGGCGCAGGCCGTATTCCCACAGCATCTGCTGGACCAGATTGTCG
>CAZXXM010000434.1:0-2666 GCA_964644715.1 uncultured Salinisphaerales bacterium | reverse complement strand
GGCTTCGTTCCAGGTGCTTTCCTCGAAGCTCACGGTACGGATCATGTCGCCGCCGGCGATGGCGAGATCGAGCGTGCGCCCGCCAAGCTGACGCTCGATGCGCCGCCGCGCGCCCGCCACCAGTTCGGCAACGTCGCAGGCATCGAGCCGAGGGCTGAGCTTTCCGTACGAAAGCCGGGTCATGTCCAGCAGGTTCTGCACGAACCGGTTCAGTCGCTCGGCCTCCTCGAACACCTGCGTGGCCAGCTCGCGCCGATCGCGCTCGCCGAGCCTGCCATCGTCGGAGGCCAGAGCCTCCGCCGCGCCGAGTACCGACACCAGCGGCGTGCGCAGATCGTGCGACACCGACGACAGCAGCGCGGCGCGCAGGCCCTCGGTCTCGCTGGTCAGGCGCGAGGACTCCAGGTCGGACGCCAGCTGCGTGCGTTCCAGCGCAAGGCTGGCGAGATCGCCGACCGATTGCAGCAGGCGCAGATCTTCCTCGTCGATCGCGCGCGGTCGCTGCCGCGCATTGACGCCGAGAATCGCCAGCTTGCCGCGCGCGGTGGCCAGCGGCAGGAAGCGCCACGGCGACGCGGGCAAGGTGTCGGTGCCCGTCCCGGCCTCGGCCTCGTGCTCCCAGGCCCAGCGCGCGGCGGCCTGCGCGAGATCCTCGAGCGGACGCGTGTTGCCGCTGCCGGCCATGATGATCAGGCGGTCCTCGGCGCCGGGCTGCATCAGCACGGCCTCGGTCGACAGCGTGTTCGCGAGATGCTCGACCGTGGCACGCACCACCTCGCGCTGCTCCAGCGCGCTGGCAAGGCGCCGGCTGAGCTCAGCCTGTTCCTGCGCGCGTCGCGTGCTCCGGCGCAGGGCCTCGATCTGTTGGCGCAGGCGCCCGCCGAGGTTGCCCACCAGCAGCGCGGCCAGGAAGAACGAGACGACGGCCGCGAAGTCGTCGCGGTCGTGCACGATCAGGCTGAAGCGCGGCTCGGTGAACAGGAAGTTGTAGAGCATCGAGCTGAGCAGACTCGCGAACAGTGCCGGGAACAGGCCGAAGCGCACAGCGACGACGAGCACCGCGAGCAGGAAGACGACGCCCAGGCTCAGCAGCCCGACGAACTGGTCGAGGATCTGCGAGATGGCGGTCGCGCCGAGGCAGATCATCACGGTCGCGGCGTAGGGCTTCCACGACGGCGCCGGCAGGCGCGCGCGCGGCAGGGGCTCGCTGCCGCCGCTGGCCTCGGGACCACCCCAGGTCACCACGGTGATATCGAGGGGCGTCGCGCGACGCATCAGCTCGCCGGCGATCGAGCGCGACCACGGCCAGCGCCAGCGGCTCGGCTGCGGACGCCCGACGACGATCTGCGAGGCGTTGCGCGTGCGCGCCAGTTCGACCAGCGATTCGACGAGATCGGTGCCGGGCACGGTGATGACGTCGGCGCCCAGGCGCTGCGCCAGGCGCAGGTTGCGCTCGACGCGGTCGTGCGCCTCGTCCGACATCGAAAGCGCGCGCGGCGTCTGCACGTGCACCGCGATCCACGGAATGCGCCGGTGCTCGGCGATGCGGCGCGCGGCGCGCACGACGGTACGGCTGATGTCCTGCTCGTTGACGCAGACCAGCAGGCGCTCGCGCGTCGGCCAGGGCTCGTCCACGGCGTGCCGGGCCTTGAACTCGAGCAGCTGCGCATCGATATGCTCGGCCGCAGCACGCAGCGCGAGCTCACGCAGCGCCGTCAGGCTGCCCTGCCCGAAGAACTGCGTCAGCGCCTGCCGCGCCTGCTCGGGCACGTAGACCTTGCCGTCCTTCAGGCGGCGGATCAGGTCCTCTGGCGGAAGGTCGATCAGCTCGATCTCGTCGGCGCCGTCGAGTACCTCGTCGGGCACGGTCTCGCGCACCGTCACACCGGTGACGCGCGCGATGACGTCGTTGAGGCTGTCGAGGTGCTGGACGTTCAGCGTCGTCCACACGTCGAGCCCGGCCGTCAGCAGATCGTCGACATCCTGGTAGCGCTTCGGGTGGCGAGCACCCGTGACGTTGGAGTGCGCGAACTCGTCGACCAGCACGAGCTGCGGGCGCCGTTTCTGGATGCCCTCGACATCCAGTTCCTCGAACACGCGTCCGCGGTACTCGACCTTGGCGCGCGGCAGGCGTTCGAGATCGGCGAGCTGCGCCTCGGTCTCCAGCCGCCCGTGCGTCTCGATCAGGCCGACGCAGACGTCGATGCCGTCGGCCTTCGCGCGATGCGCCGCCCGCAGCATCGCGTAGGTCTTGCCGACACCGGGGGCGGCGCCGAGAAACACCTTGAGCCGGCCACGTCCGGCGCGACGCGCGTCCTTGAGCAGTTGCTCGGGGGATGGGCGCGTGGCGGTGGGGCTCATGCGCTCACTTTAAGAGCTTTGCAACACCGTGGCCCGTAGCCCGGACGCAGTCCGGGGTTCCCCTCGATCGGCGCGCGCAACCCCGGACTTCGTCCGGGCCACCGAGGCGGCGGCGACCGAAATCAATGCGCGCCTGGAAGCGCATCCAGCGCGAGATTGAGTCGCAGTACGTTGACGCGCCGTTCTCCGAAGATCCCCAGCGCGCGCGGCTCGGTCAGCGCATCGACTACGCGCTGGACCTGCGCCGCCGGCAGGCCACGCGCCTTGGCGACGCGTGCGACCTGGAACTGCGCACCCGCCGGCGA
>CAZXXM010000433.1:0-2681 GCA_964644715.1 uncultured Salinisphaerales bacterium | reverse complement strand
TACGCGAAGGGCTCGCTCGAAGCCGCGCTGCAGCTCGGCCGCATGTACATGGACGAGTTCAATCCCGGCGCCGATGCCGATCGGGCAGCGCAGCTGCTGAACGAGGCATTGCCGGCGTTCCCGTCCGCGCATGTCTGGATCGGCCGCCTGTACGAGCGCGGCTATTACGGACTGCCCGATCCGCAAAAGGCGCTCGAGCACTACCTGGCCGCGGCGCGCGCCGGCAATCCGAACGCCGACTTCGCGCTGGCGCGCATGTATTCGGTGAACCGCGGCATCAAGGTCGACCCGGTGCTGGCGTACAGCTTCGCGAGCATCGCGCAGGCCGCCGGCCACACCGGCGCGGCCGAACTGGCGACGCAACTGCGATCGACGATGACGGATCCGCAAGTGGCGCGTGCGCAGCAGATCGCCCACGCCGAGACCGTCGCACGGCAGGCCGCGCTGGCACTGCCGCAAACCGACGCGGCGCGTGTCGCCGCGGTGGGGGAGAAGAACCCGTGAAGAACAACAAGAAGAAGCTCGCCGTATTCGCGGCCGCCCTGTTCGCGGCTCCCGCCGCCGTTCCAGCCGAACCCGTGCCTGCGCCGCTGGGAGATCCAGCGTCCATGGCGCCCGTGGAACCGGCGCCGCCGGAATCTCCCGAGCCCGCGTCCGTCGATGCGATGACGGCCGATTCCACCGACGACCCGGCGCCTGCCGATCCCGTGTCTCCCGGCTCGATCCCCGCCGGCTGGCAGACCGAGCTGCGCGTCGGCACCGGCGTGTTCGCCGAGGGCGAGCGCGATCTCGGGCTGGGCGTGGCGGAAGAAACCACCGAAGGCTTCGCCGACGTGCAGGGCGCCGCGTACTGGAACTCCGGCGAGAACTGGGCCGCACTGACGCGCGCGCAGCTGTTCGCACCCACCGGCGAGCTGGTGGTGACCGACGAGGACCAGCCGCGCAACAGCAAGTCGTTCGCGCGGCTGCGCGAGGCCTGGCTCGAATACCGCGGCCTGACCAGCTATCCGGGCGAATCCATGCGTGTGGGCTTGCAGCGTCTGCGCGATCCGGACGGGCAGTGGTTCGACCAGAACATCGAGGCGGTGCGCTGGATCTTCGACACGACCTTGCTGCAGGCCGACGTCGGCGCCGCGGAGTCGTTCCTGACCTGGCGTTCCGACGGTTCCGATCCGCGTTCCAACGTGCGCGACCGCACCTATGTGTTCGGCCGGTTGGGAACGCAGTGGATGCAGGGCCAGTTCTTCGGTGCGCGAGCGATCCACGCCTTCGATCACGCCGACCCGGAAGACGAGGTGCTCTCGGAAGAACGCGATCCAAAGCTGACCGAACGAAATCTCACGTGGATCGACCTGTACGCGCACAACGGCTACTACGATTACAAGGGCAAGCCCGGCCTGTCGTACTGGGCGGATGTCAGCGCACTGGTCGGCACCCGGGACGACTACACGCCCGCCACCGACGTCGAGGCGGCGTCGACGCGCGAAAGCGACGTACGCGCCTGGGCCACCGACATCGGTCTCCGATGGCGACTGCCGACGGCGTTCCCGCTGCAGATCGGCGGCAACTACGCCTTCGGCTCCGGCAGCGAGGACGGCGATACCGAGCACCGCTACGAGCAGACCGGCCTGCATAGCAACGTATCGCGCTTCACCGGCACGCGCAGCCAGGTCTATCGCTACAACGGCGCGCTGCAGGCCGAGCTGACCAATCTGCACGTCGGCACGGTCTACCTCTCGATTCCGCACGAGCGCTGGGACGCGAGCCTGATCTACAGCAGGTTCGCGCGGCAGCACGCCGGCGATCCGATCGTCGCCGACGGCTTGAGCGTGCAGCCGGAGCCTGGCCGCAAGTCGCTGGGCGACGGCGTGGACCTGGCCGTCGCGTACTACTTCTCCAATCCGGTGGGCCGCGGCCGCAGCACCGTCACCGCCACGCAGGAGGACGACGATCTTCGTTCGAACATCCGTCTGCGCGCCTCGGCATTCGATCCGGACGCGGCGTTCCCCGACGGCGCCGATCCGAAGTACCTGGTCCGGTTGGAGCTGACGCTATGGTTCTGACCCGGCCGCTGCGAATCATGTTGCGCCGTGCGCTGGTGCTCTTCCTGCTGCCGGTGAGCGTGAGCCTGGCGACGACGGTCAAGCCGTCCGACGATGGGGACGAAGCACCCGGCCTGAAATCGCCGCCCAAGCTGGGCGACTACATCGTGCGCGAGGCGCCGCTCGAAGGCCTGACCGTCCCGCGGCCCAAGCTCCCGGACCTGGCGCCGTTCACCGCCGCTGCCGTCGACGCGAAGATCCAGGTCAAGCCCGCCGGACACGTCCGATACGAGCGCCTGGTCGAGGCGGTGGAGCTGACCGAGTTCACCGGCAGCGACGGCCGCATCGTCGAATGGGCTGCGCGTCAGCCGTCGAATCCGCGCGCGATCGTCATCGACGGCGGCTACATGACGCCGCGCGATCTCGCCAAGGCGCTGCCGAAGGAGCATTTCGAGGAAACCTCGGAAGGCGTGTTCGTGCTGCGTATGCCGCTGATCGTCGCGCACGGCGCGACCTTGCACATCGACGCCAGGACGCGCGAGTTCCGCATGTCCGAGGAGCGCGGCGCCTTCCTGGTCAACGACGGCAAGCTCTTCATCACGCAGAGCGCGCTGCTGGCCTGGCGCGAAAAGGAAAACG
>CAZXXM010000432.1:0-2765 GCA_964644715.1 uncultured Salinisphaerales bacterium | reverse complement strand
TTTTCTTTCTTTCTTTGTTTTTTTCCCGTCCTTTCTTTTTCCTTTGCGCCTTTGCGTTAGCCGTTTGTTCTCGTTGGCCGGTTAAAAAATTACTTACCGCCCGCCACCAGCTTGCGCGCGATGCTCCAGCGATGGACTTCGCTCGGGCCGTCGTAGATCCGGAACGCGCGGATGTCCTTGAAGATGCGCATGACGATGGTCTCGCCGGTGACGCCCTGGCCGCCGAGGACCTGCACGCAGCGGTCGACGACGCGCCACACGGCCTCGGACACGATGACCTTGGTCATGCTCGATTCGAGATTGCCCTTGCCACCCTGGTCGAGCACCCAGGCCGTGTGCCAGATGTTGAGCCGCGCGCTGTGCAGCTCCATCTCGTTGTCGGCCAGCTGGAAGCCCACGCCCTCGTGTTCGCCCAGTGGCTTGCCGAAGGCGTGGCGCTTGCGCGCGTAGGCGGTGGCGATGTCGTGCGCGCGGCGGGCCTGGCCGAGCCAGCGCATGCAATGCGTCAGGCGGGCAGGGGCGAGGCGCACCTGCGCGTAGCGAAAGCCGCGGCCGATCTCGCCGAGCACGTCCTGCGCGGGCACGTACAGGTTCTCGAAGTGCAGCACGCCGTGTCCGCCGACGAAGCAGGAGTCCAGCGAATCCATCAGGCGCTCGAGCCGGATGCCGGGCTCGCTCATGTCGGCCAGGAACATCGTCGCCGAGCCGTCCTCCATCTTGGCCATGATGATGGCGAAGCTGGCGCCCTCGGCGCCGGTGATGAGCCACTTGGTGCCGCTGATGCGGTAACCCTCGCCGTCCTTGACGGCGCGCGTCTGCATCATCGTCGGATCGGAGCCGGCGCCTTCACCCGGCTCGGTCATCGCGAAGCAGGAGCGGATCCGGCCTTCCACCATCGGTCGCAGCCAGCGCTCTTTCTGCGCCGGCGTGCAGACCTCTTCCATCAGGTGGATGTTGCCCTCGTCCGGCGCATGGATGTTCAGCGCGATCGGGCCCAGCGGCGAATAGCCGGCTTCCTCGAACACGATGGCCTTGGCCCGGTGGTCCAGGCCCAGGCAGCCGAAGTGCGTGGAAGCGTGCGGCGTCAGGAGGCCCGCCTTGCGTGCCCGCGCCACGAGCTCGTCGCGCAGCGATTCCTCGGGGCCGTGCGGATGCTGGCGCGGATCGTTTTCGAACGGGATCACTTCCTCCGCGATGAACTGGCGGGTGCGCTGCTGCAGGTCGAGCAGTTCGGGCGAGAGGGTGAAATCCATGTGCGGAGGCGAAGGGTGCGGGCAGGGAGAACCCGCATTCTATTCAGCGTGCCCGCGGATGTCGGTCCGGGCGAACGCGCAGGCCGCGTGTCGACCCGGCGGCTCAGCCCTGCGCGCGGATGGGCAGGTGAGCCACCCGATCATGTCCGGAGGAAGCCGGATCGGCCGGCTCTTCGCGGGCCGGGTTCTCCGTGACCAAGGCGTAGACGGGAACCGGGTAATGCACACCCCGGCACTCGACGTCGCCCCGCGGCTCGAAGCTGAAGACATCGCGCGCGAGGTGGTAGGTGGAATCGCTGACCAGCACGCTGCCCGGCGCCGCCGCCTGCTCGATCCGCGAGGTGATGTTGGTCTGCAGGCCGAAGGCGGTGTACGTCATGCGACCGCGGGAGCCATAGCTGCCCACGCTGACCGTGCCCGTGTTGATCCCGATGCGCATGCGCAGCGGCCGGCCGATGCCTAGCCGCATCCAACGCTCGTTGAGCCGCGACATCAGCTGCTGCATCTCCTGGGCCGCAGCGATGGCCTGCTTCGCCTGCAGCTCGGGTTCCTGCACGTTGGGCGCGCCGAACAGCGCCATCAGGCCGTCGCCGGCGAACTCGTTCAGCGTGCCGCCGAATTCCTCGATCTTGCCGGCCATGCCGGACAGGTAATCGACCAGCAGCGCGGTGAGATCCTCCGGCTCGATGCGATCCGATACCTCGGTGAAGCCGACGATGTCGGCGAAAAGGATGGTGACGCGGCGCCGCACCGGCGTGTCGATGCTGGCGGTCTCGCCCTTGATGATCAGGTCGGCCACGGAGGGCGGCACGTAGCGGCGGATCGCATCGCGGCTGTCGCTGAGCTGCGCGCGCTGGTGCTCGATGATCTGGTCCTTGCGGAACGTGCGCCGGTTGTTGAACTCGATCACCGCCGACACGAACACGCCGGTGTTGCAGGCGATGAACTGCATGGCGCCCATGCCGCCGGCCAGCGCCAGGGACACGTGGCCGGACTGGTAGTCCGTGTACAGCAGCCCGATCGACAGCGCGACGAACGGCATCGTCCCCAGCATCGCCAGCGTTGGCCTGAGCTGGTAGACGCAGAAGCCGAACATGACCGGGATCAGCACGGCGGTCGCGGCCAGGGCGAAGCGATCCGCCGTGGTGACGAGTTCGTGGATCTGCAGCACCAACAGCAGGCCGGAGATGCAGTTCGCCACCACCGTCATCGGCACCAGTGCCGGGCGCATCGCGGCGAAATACGTGGAAACGAAGATCGCGCTGAGGAAGCCGAGGAAGGCCAGCACCGCCGGCAGAACCTGGCCGAAGGCGTCGCGCTGAAGCAGGAAGGCCGTCGCCAGGTAGACCGCGTAGCCGGAGGCCGACGCGAGCATGCCGACACGGATCAGCGGGATGCGGCGATCGACGCTCCACTGGTGGTAGCGTTGCTCGACGCCGGCGTCGGCGAACTGGAAGCCGAATCGTCGCAGCGTGAGGTCGGAGACCCCGCTGCACAGGAAACGAGCGTCAA
>CAZXXM010000431.1:0-2784 GCA_964644715.1 uncultured Salinisphaerales bacterium | reverse complement strand
GCGGTGCTGGGCCCGCTGGTCGTCGGCGTCACGGCGGCACTCACCGGCAATCCGCGCCTGGCGCTGTTCATGCTGGTGTTCTTCTTCGTCGGTGGGGCGGTGCTGCTGTCCAGGGTCCGCGAACCCGCAATGACGCCAGCGAATTGAGCTCGCCGTCAGGCGAGGCGTGACGGCGTCTCGGACGTGACGGCGAACGCGCTGGCGCGGATCGATTCCAGCGGGCGGATCTCGTAGCTCAGGCCGCACTCGAGGCAGGGGTTCTGCGCGGCCAGTTGCGCGGCCTCGTCGAGACTGTCGGCCAGGATGAACCAGTACCCGCCGATGACTTCCTTGGACTCGCTGAAGGGCCCGTCGATGATCGCGCCGCGCGTCACGCGCCGGGCTTCGCGTCCCAGGCGATGGCCGGACCTCATCCGGCCCTGCTCAACGCACTGGGCGTGCCAGACGTAGAAGCGGTCGATGGCGGCCTGGATCTCCTCGGGTGTTCGTTGCGGATCCCATTGGCCGAGGGAGATGACGAGAAACTCGCGCGGGTCGGCGGACGGAGGGCAAGTCTCGGCCATGGGAGGTTCCGGCAACGGTGCGAAGTCGGCGAAAGGATATCGAAGCCGCGCCCGGCGAAGAGATCAGGGCCGCCGGATCCGTTTCACGGCCGCGGCGAAATCGCGTTCCAGCGCAGCGCTCTGCTCCCCGGCGTAGCGCAGTCGCAGATAGGCGTCGAGCGCGGTGTGCAGAGGAGCGGACAGCGCCGGCTCGCGGGAGACCACGCGATCGACAAAATCGCGCGGGCCCTCGTCAGGGCGCTGCGCGTACCCGAACTTCGCCAGCCGCCGTGCGGCGTCGCGCCATAGCAGCAGGGCGCGCTCGGTGATGCGGGGCGGCCCCGCACGGCGGATCGCGATCCATCCGACGACGAGCAGTGCGAGCGTGATCCCCGCGGTCAGCGCCAGCAGCATCTGCTGCAGTTCGTCGATGCCGAACCGCGAGAGGAACTCCTTCTGCATTTCCGGCCCGTAGCCGAGCACCCACTCGTTCCAGCGCGCGTTGGCCCAGTCCCATCGCGCCTCGAGCAGATATTTCATGCGCGCAATACCGTCGAGGCCCACCAGGGGTTCTTTCTCCGACCGCGTTTCCTGCGCGCTGCTCTCGATCCGGGACGCGGGAATCATCGACGTGGGATCGATCCGAACCCAGCCCCGGCCGTCGAGCCAGACTTCGTTCCAGGCATGCGCATCGGATTGCCGGACGAGGTAGTACTCGCCGTAAGCGTTGGCCTCCATGCCCTGGTAGCCCGTGACGACGCGCGTGGGGACGCCGGCGGCACGCATCAGCACGGCGAAGGCGCTGGAGTAGTGCTCGCAGAAACCGCGGCGCGTATCGAAGATGAATTCGTCCGCCGAATGCCTGCCCAGCCGGGGCGGCTCGAGCGTGTAGTAGAACGCCTGTTCGCGGAACATCGACAGCGCGGCATCGACAATCTGCGCATCGTCGAGCCCCTGCGACCGCCAGGACTGCGCGAGCTTCGTCGCCCGCGGATTCGAACCCGCCGGCAGCCGCGTGTCGCGCTCGCGATCGCGCGGTCGCAGCTCGGGCTCGAGCACGTAACGGGTGAACGAGGTCCAGCGGATCAGGCGCCGGTCGATGACCGGCGCATCCATGACGACCGTCGCCATCCGGTCGATGCGCGATTGCGCCGGCAGCTGCCGCGGGTCCGGCAGGTCGAGCGCGAACAGCCAGCGCGAGCGCATCGGCTCCAGCGTGATCTCGTAGCGTGTCGGGTCTCCGCCCAGCTCCGCGACCGGCCAGGTCCGGTCCGCCAGATCCTGGGAACTCTGTCTCCAGTTGCGGCCGTCGAATTCGCGGAAAACCGGGCCGCGCCAGTACAGCCGGCTCTTCGGCGGAGGGGTGCCTTCGAAGCGCACGCGGAACGCGACTTCTTCCGACAGCATCAGGCTCGAGATGTCTCCCGGCGACATCGATTCCGACAGCCCCGAGCGCGAGGGACCGGCATCGGCGGGCAGGCCCCAGATCGGCCCGGGAATGCGCGGGAACAACACGAAGAACAACAGCATCAACGGCAGCGCATGCACGATCAGGCGTCCGCCCAGTCGCAGCGAGGTGCGTAGCGGCAGCGGCTCGCCCGGATGATGCACGTCGGCCAGCACCGAGGTGATGGCGATGACGCTGAGGAACAGGTACGCGATCGTCCAGATTTCCTGCGAGTAGAGGAAATGCGTCGCCAGCAGGAAGTACATCAGGAACACGACGACCATCACGTCGCGGCGGCTGCGCATCTCGGTGAGCTTGAGTGCCAGCATCAGCACCAGCAGCGCGATGCCGGCGTTCTGACCGGTGACCCTGCCGAAGACCGAATAGACGCCGAAGAACGCGGCGATGGCCAGCGCCAGTTTCAGCGCCCGCGGCGGCAGCGACCACTGACGCGAGGACGCGACGCCGCGCCACAGCACCAGGCAGGTCACCGCGGCGCCTTCCCACCACGGCAATCGCCACAGGTGCGGCGCGATGACGAGCATCAGCACGATCAGCAGGCGCAGCAAGGTGCGATGGGGCAGGTAGTCGGTCAGCGCCGGCCGTGTCGCCATCAGGCCCGTCCGAACAGCGCGAGCGCCTTGAGGCATTCGAAGCGGTGCGCCTCGCCGTGCCCGGGCGGGATGTTCGTGCCGGGCATTCGAAGCCCGTAGGCGCGGCCCTCGGCGTCGGCTTCGAGTATCCAGCGCACGAGCTGCGACAGCCGCGCCTCGACGTCCGGCAGCGGCACCTCGT
>CAZXXM010000430.1:0-2823 GCA_964644715.1 uncultured Salinisphaerales bacterium | reverse complement strand
GGCCGAAGTCGATTACCTCGCCGATCGCGTGCTTCGCATGGACAACGGAACGCTCGCGTAACCCACGCACTCCCTGTGAGGTGCTAGGTCTCCAGCGTCGCGTCCAGCGTGATCCTGGCGTTGAGCACCTTCGACACCGGGCATCCCGCCTTAGCCTTCTCGGCGAGCTCCTGGAAGGTTTCTGCGCTCGCCCCGGGCACCTTGGCCGTCAGGATCAGATGACTGGCGGTGATCCCGAAGCCCTCGCCGACCTTGTCCAAGCTCACTTCGGCGCGAGTCTCGATGCGCTCGGCGGTCAGGCCCGCCTCGCCGAGAATCTTCGACAGCGCCATGGAGAAGCAGCCGGCGTGAGCCGCGCCGATCAACTCCTCCGGATTGGTGCCCTTGCCGCCCTCGAAGCGGGCCTTGAACCCGTAGGGCGCCTCGCGCAGCACGCCGGTCTCGGTGGAAATCGATCCGATGCCGTCCTTGAGACCGCCTTTCCAGACGGCAGATGCTTTCTTGATCATGTCGGGACTCCTGATGACGAGGAAAGAGAAACGGAGCATGCCGCGTGCCCATCTTCGAGCGTCGGGGAATTCCGGCGGCGCGTGCGGGTCTATACCGCCGTCCATCCTGACCGACCTTTATGAACACGAAGAATCTGCTCGACCAACTTCTGGCTTCGGGACAATCCCTGCTGAGCCAGGCCTCCCGCGGCAGCGCGCCCGGCGGCGGTATCAAGGTGTCCGATTTCGGCAAGGGCGCGCTCGCCGGTGGCGCACTGGGCCTGCTGCTGGGGAACAAGGGGATTCAGCGCATGGGCGGCGGCGCGCTCAAGTACGGAAGCGCCGCGGCGCTCGGCGCGCTGGCATATCGCACGTATACCGACTGGCAGCGGCAACAGGCACAGAACGGTCCGGACGCGCCCGCCGCCCCGGCGCGCACCCTCGACCGGCTGCCCTCCGCCGAGGCCGAGGCGCACAGCCGCGGGATCTTGCAGGCCCTGATCGCCGCAGCGAAGTCCGACGGCCACATCGACGAACGCGAGCGGGGGCTGATCCAGCAGGAACTGACGAAGCTGGCCGACGACGTCGAAACGCGGGACTGGCTGCAGCGGGAAATCGCGCGGCCGCTGGACCCGGCACAGATCGCCGCCGCGGCCACCACGCCCGAGCTGGCCTCCGAGATGTATCTCGCCAGCTTGCTGGCCGCCGATTCGCAAAGCTTCATGGAGCGCGCCTATCTGGACGAATTGGCGCGGCAGCTCAAGCTCCCGGCCGGCCTGAAGGAAGCGCTGGAAAAAGACGCCGCGCCACAAGGCCGACCGTAGCCCGGACGAAGTCCGGGGCGGAGTTCGAATACGGCCGCAGTCCCGGACTTCGTCCGGGCTACCGCAGGCGTCAGCCTGGCACGCCGAGGATGACGCTCGACGATTTGAAGACCGCTTGCGCCGGCTTCCCCGGGGCCAGGCCTAGCGCCTTGGCCGAGGCATTCGTCACCAGGGCGACGACCGAGGAGCCGCCCCTGAGGTCGATGACGACCTCGCTGTTCACGGCTCCGCGCGTGATGCGGCCGACGGTTCCGCGCAGGCAATTGCGGGCGGACAGCTTCATCGCAGGCGCGCCCTCGCGCTCGTCGTCGACGGCCAGGATGATCCACGAGGCCTTGATCAGCGCGATGGCCTCGCCGTTCTTCTTCAGGCCCAGTGTCTGCGTGCTTTCGCGCGTGATCGTGGCGACGATGCGATCTCCACCGGGCAGCTTCAATTCCACCTCGTCGTTCACGGCGCCTGGAGCGATGCGCACGATGCGGCCGGCGAAGTGGTTGCGTGCACTCGTCAGCAGGGTCATGCGGCCCAGTGTCGCGATGCCGGATTTCTCCCGCACGCGCCGGTTCACGCGCTGCACGAAACGCTCGCTCTCGGCCTCGACCGCGCGGAACGTCGCGACCAGGCGCTTGCCCTCCAGTGTCAGGCGCGCTCCGCCGCCGCCCTTGCCGCCGACGCTGCGCTCGACGAGCAACGCGTCGGACAGGTTGTTCATCGTGGCGATGGCATCCCAGGCCGCCTTGTAACTGAGCTTCACCGCCTTGGCCGCGGCGGTGATCGAGCCTTCCGATTCGAGGCTGCCGAGCAGATCCATCCAGCGCTTGCGGAACGGCCCGCCTGCGCCGGGACGAATGCTCAGCTGCGCTTCGAGCTTCGGACTTTTCGCCACGTCGGATCAGGCCGCGACGGCGACACCACGCGTCACCCACACCAGTGGCTTCGGTCCCTTCAGGTAATTCGACTCGATCTCGCGTGTCGCGAAGCCACCGTCACGCAGCATCGTCTTCACGTCGCGATTCAGGTGGCAGCCGCCGGCGATGGGCTTCCACCACGGCGTCAGCCGATCCTGCCAGCGATGCACCGGCTCCTCGGGGGAACGGCCGTGCTCGCAGAACAGCAACTCGCCGCCCGGCTTGAGCACGCGGCGCATCTCCTTCAACGCCTTGACCGGATCGGGGATCGTGCACAGCGTGAACGTGCAGACCACGGTGTCGTAGGTGGCGTCCGCGGCCGGAATTTCCTCGGCCGACAAGGTCAGCAGTTCCACCTTCAGGCCCGCCTCGCGGGCACGGCGCTCGGCCTTCGGATTCATCTGGTCGGCCGGATCGAGGCCTTCGAGGCGCTCGAGCTTGCTGGCGTCGTAGAAGCCGAGGTTGCGGCCGGTCCCGATGCCGATTTCCAGTACGCGCCCCTTTGCGCGGGGGATCAGCAGGGCCCGCTGCTTCTGGATGTCCTTCATGCCGCAGCAGGCGTCGATCAGCAGCGGCATCACGTAGCGGTCGTACAGGTTCATG
>CAZXXM010000429.1:0-2835 GCA_964644715.1 uncultured Salinisphaerales bacterium | reverse complement strand
CGCCAGTTGAAGAGGATCGGCGTGTCGTAGCGCAGGCACTCTTCGATGGCGTTGTTGATCAGCGTCGGGTCCTCGCGCAGCAGGGCGAGCTGCTCGGGATGGTCGAGGAAGGCGCGCGTGCCGTTGCCGATCAGGCCGATCGTCGTCTCGTACCCGGCGACGATGATGCCGATGGCCTGCACGACGAGTTCGCCGTCACGCAGCTTGTCGCCTTCGGCCTCGGCACGGATCAGCGCGCTGATCAGATCGTTGCCGAGATGGTTGCGGCGTTCGCGCACCAGGTTCTCGAAGTAATCGGCCATCGCGTTGCCGGCATCGCGCGTGCGCTGCTGGACGTCGGGCGGCAAAAAGCGCGCGAAGAAAGCGTTCGTCCGTGCGCCGGTCCATTCGTTGAACAGCTCGCGGTCGCACTCCGGAATGCCCATGATCTGGCAGACCATCCGCGATGGCACCAGATGCGCCATGTCCTGGATGATCTCCATGCCGCCCTGGGCCAGCGCCTTGTCGAGCGTCTGCGCGACGGTCTTCTTGACCTCGTCTTCCATCTGCCGGACGGTGTTGGGCCCCAGCGACTGCATGGCCAGGCGGCGCAGGCGCTGATGCTCCGGGTCGTCCATGTTCAGCATGAACTCCAGGAAGCTGCCGCGCGTGTCCAGCGGATCGAAGTTGGGTGCGGTGCCGTCGGCGAGCGTCTGGCTGGTCTTCGCCTTGCGGAAGATCGTGGCGACGTCGTCGTAGCGGCTGATGCGCCAGGTGTTGACCGGCGTCAGGTTGACCGGGTCCCGCGAGCGCAACTGGTGCAGCGAGGGATAGGGATCGTCGCGGAAGTTCGGCGCGAACGGATCGGCGCCGCACCAGTCGCCGATGGCGGGGGCAGCGGTTTCGATTTCGGTTGTCATGATGGCTCCCGTGACGGGTTATTGCGCAGCCCAGCCGCCGTCTATGGGCAGCGCCGCGCCGTTGACGAAACTGGACTGACCGGACAGCAGCCAGGCGACGGCCTGTGCGATCTCGTTCGGATCCGCGATGCGGTTCTGCGGCGACATGGCGGCGAGCGCCGCCTCGGTGATGCCGGCCTCTTCGAGATGGCGCAGCAGCGGCGTGCGGACCGCGCCGGGACAGATCGCGTTCACGCGGATGTTGCTGGCCGCCCCTTCCACGGCGGCGGTCTTGCTCAGGCCGACGACGGCGTGCTTCGTCGCCGTGTACGCGCCCTGGCCGGCGAGGGCGACCAGGCCGGAGACCGACGCGTTGTTGACGATCGAGCCGCCGCCGGTCTCGCGCATGTGCCGAACCTGTTCCTTCATGCACAGCCAAACGCCCTTGAGATTCACCGCGACGATCCGGTCGAAGTCGGCCTCGTCGAGCTGCTCGAACGGCCGCGTCGGCACGCCGATGCCGGCGTTGTTGAACGCCCCGTCGACGCGACCGAGAAACTCCACCGAGCGGCGCATGGCCTCCGCCACCTGAGAGGCGCTACTCACATCGACCCCCAGGCCGATGCAACGCGAGCCCGAAGCGCAAAGGGTCGCCGAGAGGGCGTCCGCCGCGGCGCCGTCGATGTCCCAGATCGCGAGGCTCGCGCCGCGGGCGGCGAGTTCCACCGCGGCAGACCGGCCGATTCCCGTTGCGCCGCCGGTGACGACGATGCGGCGGTCCTCGAGGTTCCTGCTCATGACGAATCTCCTTCCTTGCTTTCGTGCGTGGTCGACGAGGCGGGGTCGGGCTCTGGCTCATGAAAATAGAGCGAAGCCTCTAGTTAAATAGAGGATGTACTCTAAAATTAGACTTGTCAACGGGAAGGTCGGGCGCAGCCAACGCGGCCACGGAACGTGACGGGCATGGCGAGGAGAGAGGGAAGTCGAAGCGCGAGGGCTTCGACGGATGCTCAGCGGGCCGGGGGCTGCCGCTTCAGGTTCGCGACGAAGCGATGCAACTGCTGCGTGGTTTTCTTGTAGTACTTCTCGTCCAGATACGGCGCGAGCACGAACGCGATCTGCTCGAGCCCACGGCCGATGTCCGCTTCGCCGATCAGCTGCCCGGGCATGTTGAGTTCGGAGTAGCGTGGCCAGCTGACCCACAGCACCCACATGGTCTCGGCCAGGTGCTCGCACTCGCGCAAGCTGGGCTTGCACAGGCCGGGAGCGGTCTTCACCGCTTCCTGGATGATCAGCCGCATGTAGCCTTTCGACCGCGTGCTGAATTCCTGGTACTTCTTCGCGAGCCCCTCGTCGCGCGTCATGAAATCCACGGCGTACGAGAAGAAGAAGCGGTAACGCCACAGCACCTTGGTGCCGCCGGTGTAGCAGGACACCAGCCGCTCGACCGGAACCGGGTCGCCCGGCGCCGTGCGCAGCACGTCGTCGAGATCGCGCGTCAGTTCGTCGAACAACTCGCGCAGGATCTCTTCGCGATTGCGGAAGTGGTAGTACAGATTGCCGGGGCTGATGCCCAGGTAATCCGCGATCTGCGAGGTTCCGATCGCGCCACCTTGCTCGTTCATCAGCTTGATGGTCGCATCGAGAATGCGCTGCCTGTTGCCGACCTTGGGGGTGTCCTTGTTGGGTGCAGGCGCCATGAAAGAGTCTGTGCGGGCAGCGATCGATACCGGCTCCGGGGCAGGGAAAACGACTGCTCGTGGCCGGGAGGTTTGTCGGGCGGGAAGTCTGGCAGAAACGGCTGCCCTCATGTCCGTCGTCGCAGGCGCGAATCCCGGTCCGCTACGTGGACGGTTCGGGGAGAGCGATCGGTCCAGGAGTGCGAGCGCCGTCGTCCGCTGCTCGTCAATATCTCGAGCCCGGCCTCTTCGTCGATCCAGGCGAGACGCGGTTCAAC
>CAZXXM010000428.1:0-2837 GCA_964644715.1 uncultured Salinisphaerales bacterium | reverse complement strand
GGCAGCAAGGTCAGATACGTCAGCACCTGCACCAGCAGATGGCTGACGAAGAAATGCTGGATGTCGGTGACCCAGCCGCGCCGGAACACGCTTTGCTCGCGCCGGTACGGAAAGATCCGCTCCATCGGCACGAAGATCATCGTCAGGACCAGCAAGGTCAGGATGAACCAGTCCAGCCCCAGGTAGACCCGGCGATCCTCGCTGTAGCTGCCCAGTGCCGCATCCGACCCGCCCAGCGCCACGGCGGTCAGCGCCAGCAGCAGGCCGCAGATGGCAAGCACCTTCTTGCGCCGCAGCATCGCGCTCAGGAACGCCAGGAAGAACGACAGGCCGATCGAGAGTTCGAGGATGGCGCGCATCAGCGGGATCGGATACTTCCCGCGCATCTCCTCCATGACGAAGTAGTCGGGCCAGCGGAAGCACAGCACCGCGAAGATCGACAACGCCCCGAGGAAGATGGACAGCGTTCCGCTGATCCAGCCGTAGCCGAAACCGGCGGGCTCGTCGTTGGCGAACGTCTTGGTGATCCAGGCTTCGAGCGACATGCGGCGGCCTCCCTGACCGATGGCCGCATTATCGGCCAAGTTTCGGCGCCATGGCCGGCCCGCCCGATCGATCAGGGGCGAGCGCCGTTCCCCGCGATCACGCCCCCTTCGCCGTATTCGTACGTGAATTCGGTGGTCGCGTATCCGGTGTTGGGCGCGAAACGCAGCTTGCGGACCTCGTCGATGACAGCGCGCCCGAAAGCCGTCGACCGGTAGCTCGACGACGCCAGCCTGGCCTCGTCCACGACGCCCGAGGGCAGCACGCGATACACCACGTTGAGACGGGCGTCGGCCGGCACGGCCGACGACGCCAGGATCGTCCGCCGACGCTCCTCGATCCGCGACAGCAGCGCGTCGCGAACGATCTCGATCTCCGCCAGCGGTCGCCTCGGCAGCGGCTTGGCCGATTTGAACTCGAACGCGAACGGTGTCGTGCGATAGCGGTCGTCGTCGGGGTACTTCGCACGCTTCACCTCTTCGAGCAGCGCCGCCTCGAACGCCGGGTTGGCGAACGTGGATTCCTCGGTCTTCGCCTCCACCACCTTGCCGTCCGAGGCGACCCGGATCAGCAGTCGCAGCCGCGCGTCCGGCGGATCGAGTTCACCCGGATAGAAACGCTCGAGCACGCGCTTGTAGCGCTCCTCGTCGATCTTCTGCCGCATCTGGAAATCCATGCGCGGACGTGCCGGCCGCGGGTCGGATTCCACCGGCGGCGAGACGGCTGCGGGCACGGCGGGGAACGGTACTCGCGGCTCCACCGGCAAATGGGGCCAGGCCGGGACTTCGAAGTCGCCGGGGGCCGGGCTCGTGACCGGCGGATGCGCCGGCAGCTTCTGCATCATGCGGGTCTTGAAGCCGAGCATCACCGTGCCGACGATGACGCCGATGGACACGAAGAAGATCGAATAGAGCACGGCGCGCACGGTGCGCGCAGCCTACCGCAGGGCCGCGCGAGCGAGGGAGGCTCCTCCATCGCGCTCGCGGCATGGCGGTTGTTAAAGTCCGGGACCGCCGCCGCTCACGAAGACCGACGCCATGACCGCCCGACCCATCAGCCGCTTCCCCGTCCCGGAATACGCGGATCTTCCGCCCGACGTGCGCGAGCGGATCCTCACGGTGCAGGAGAAGGCGGGTTTCGTTCCCAACGTGTTCCTCGCACTCGCGCACCGGCCCGAAGAATTCCGCGCGTTCGTGGCCTACCACGACGCCTTGATGGAGAAGCCGGGCGGCGGCTTGAGCAAGGCCGACCGCGAGATGATCGTCGTGGCGACCTCGGGTCTGAACCAGTGCCAGTACTGCGTCGTGGCGCACGGCGCGATCCTGCGCATCCGTGCGAAGAACCCGCTGATCGCCGACCAGGTGGCGATCAACTACCGCAAGGCGGACATCACGCCGCGGCAGATGGCGATGCTGGATTTCGCGGTGAAGGCCTCGCAGCGTGCCCAGGAGATCGGCGAGGACGATTTCGCGAAGCTCAAGGCGCAGGGCTTCAGCGACGAGGACGCCTGGGACATCGGCTCGATCAGCGCGTTCTTCGCGATGTCGAACCGCATCGCGAACGTGTTCGGCCTGCGGCCGAACGACGAGTTCTACACGATGGGTCGTCAGCCCAAAACCTGACCCTGAACGTAGCCGGACGAAGTCCGGGGGTTGCATCCATCCATTGAGACCGCCCCGGACTTCGTCCGGGCTTCGGGTTACGCGTTTCGCGCCATCAGACCGCCGTCCACCGGAATCGACGCCCCCGTGATGTACGACGCTGCCGGCAGGCAGAGGCTCAAGGTCATGTGCGCGACTTCCTCGGGACGGCCGTAGCGGCGCAGCGCGGTGCGCCGCCGTGCGTAGACCGCCTTGTCCTCGGACGGCGCGAAGTCCGTCATCGGCGTTTCGATCGGCCCCGGGCAGATGCAGTTCACCGTGATGCCATCGCGCCCCAAGTCCACCGCCATCGCGCGCGTGAGTCCTGCGACGCCAGCCTTGGCGGCCACGTAGGCGCTGTCGTGCGGCGTGGCGCCGAGCGCCTCGGTGGACGCGATGTTCACGACACGCGGCGACGGCGACTGTCGCAGCCACGGCAGCGCGGCGCGCACGATGCGCTGGTGCGCCGTGAGGTTGATCGCCAGCGTGCGCGACCAGATCTCGTCGTAGCCGGGATCGTCGAGCTTGCAGAACCCGATGATGCCGGCGTTGTTCACGACGATGTCGAGCCGGCCGAAGTGGCGCGCGACCTCGTCGACGACGTCCACGATGCGCGCCGGATCGGCGACATCGAACGGCCACGCCTTTGCGCTA
>CAZXXM010000427.1:0-2883 GCA_964644715.1 uncultured Salinisphaerales bacterium | reverse complement strand
TGGCGAACAGTTTCGGGTCCCAGTGCCAGTGCAGGCGGCCGTCGTCGCGACGGCGCAGGTTCTTCATCAGGCCACTCGGATCCTTCGGCCGCGGACGGTGCGGGTAGTACTTCGAGACCGCGTCGGCCGCTTCCTCGAGTGTCGCGAAGCCCTCGGGGTTCGCACGCATGAAGGCGCCAATCTTTTCGCCGCCTGCCTGCTCGATGCGCGGCACGATGTCGACCATCACCAGGGCGCGCGCGATGCGCTCCTTCGTGTTGCCGATCGCGTAGAGCGAGGTGGCGCCGCCCATCGAGGCGCCGACCAGCGCGGGCGGCGAGGCCAGCGTGGCGATGACGGCCTTGAGATCCTCGGCGAGCGTAGCCAGGCCGTAGTCCGCGTCGGGCGACCAGTCGCTGTCGCTGTGTCCGCGCGCATCGAGATTGATGACGTGGAAGCCCTGCGCGACCAGTTCGCGCATCGCCGTGCCCCAGGAGTGGCGCGTCTGGCCGCCGCCATGCAGCAGGACGACCGGCGGATGCGAGGGGTCGCCGCCGACGTCGGCGGCGAGCTTCAGGCCTTGCGCGCCGGTGTAGCGGCGCATCTCGAATTCCGGGGTCATGTCGCGGACGGAGGCTCAGCTCACCCTGCTGTTGGCGGTCGCCAGCAACTCTCGGCATTCGCGCACCATCTTGTCGACCAGCTCGGCGCAGGTGGGGATGTCGTCGATCAGGCCGACGGACTGGCCGGCCCACACCAGGCCCTTGGTCTCGTCGCCGCTCTCGAGCGCTTCGCGGCCCTTCGCACCCGAAACCAGGTGCTGGATGTCCTTGAACTCGCAGCCGCCCGGGCGGTTCTCGATGGCGACCACTTCTTCCGAGACCGGGGTCTTGAGCACGCGGCCGGTGTTGTGCAGCGTTCGGAAGATCAACAGCGTGTCGCGTTCCGACTTGTCGACGAGCAGCTGCTTGATCCTGTCGTGGATCGGCGCTTCCTTGGTGACGCAGAAACGCGTGCCCATGTTCACGCCCTCGATGCCCATCGCCAGCGTCGCGGCCATCGTGCGGCCGTCGGCGATGCCGCCGGAAGCCACGAGCGGAATCTTCAGCTTCTTCGCCGCGATGGCGAACAGCACCAGGCAGCCGATCTGGTCCTCGCCCGGATGTCCGGCGCATTCCATGCCGTCGATCGACACCGCGTCCACGCCGTTGCGTTCGGCCGACAGCGCGTGCCGCACCGCGGTGCACTTGTGGATGATCTTCACGCCCTTGGCCTTGGCCTTGGCGATGAACTCCTTCGGGTTGTTGCCGGCGGTCTCCAGCACCTTGATGCCGTTGTCGAGCGCAGCGTCCAGGTAGGCCTCGTACGGCGGCGGCTTGGCCGACGGCAGGATCGTGAGATTCACGCCGAAGGGCTTGTCGGTCAGCGTGCGCGTGCGCTCGATCTCCTTGACCAGGTGCTCGGGCGTAGGCTGCGTCAGCGCCGTGATGATGCCGAAGGCGCCGGCGTTGGAGACGGCGGCGACGAGTTCGGCGCGGCCCACCCACATCATGCCGCCCTGGATGATGGGGTACTTCGTGCCGAGCATGTCGGTAATGCGGGTTTTCATCGACGCGGTCCGTGAGGGCGGTGGGATTCCGGGATTCTATCGAGGCCGGCGGTGTGAACATGTGGCGACGTGCCATAGTCGGTTCCGAACCAGCCAGCGGCGGCGGGACACATGGAAGCTCTGCGTTTTCGGATTGCGCGCTGGGTCATGCGGTACCGGGTCGTCGTCGCCGTGCTGTTCGTGATCGTGACGATCGGCTTCGCCGCCGGGCTGCCGGGCGTCGAGATCCGCACGATCTTTTCGGACCTGCTGCCGAAGGATGATCCTTTCGTCCAGACCTACCAGGACCATCCGAACTTCGGCAATCCGCTGACGATCAGCCTGATGATCAAGCGCAAGCTGGCGAACCCGGACGCGCCGGGTGCCGAGCCGACGATCTACAACCCGGACACCCTGGCCAAGGTCTGGCAGGTGACGCGCGACATCGATCTCGCCCCCGGTGTGGACCACGACCAGATCCTGTCGATCACCACCGAGAAGGCGAGATACGTGGAAGCCACGCCCACCGGCGTGGACATGCGGCCGCTGATGGACGATCGCCCGCCGGTCTACTCCGAGGACGTCGAGGATTTCCGCCGCCGGGTGGAGCGCTCCCCCAATGCGCGCGTGTTCCTGATCTCGCGGGACAACACCGCGACCCTGGTCAACGCGACGTTCATCGAAAGCCGTCTCGACTACGGCGAGGTCTTCGCCTACGTGCGGGAACTGGCCGACAAGGCGCGCGATGCCGATCACGAGGTCTATCTGGCCGGGCAGCCGATGCTGACGGGCTGGGTCTACCACCTGCAGAAGCAGACCTACGGCATCTTCTTCGTGACCCTGGGCGCGCTGACCCTGGCGTTGGTGCTGTACATGCGCAACGTCGCCGGCATGGTGACGCCCATCGTCTGCAGCGTCGTGGCGGCCATTTGGGGTTTCGGGCTGGCCGGCTGGCTGCGCGAGCCGATCGAGCCGCTGCTGATGATCGTGCCCCTGCTGCTGATGGCGCGATCGTTCTCGCACTGCGTGCAGTACACCGAGCGCTACTACGAGGTGCTCCATCACGTCGGAGACCGCCGGCGCGCCGCCGAGATCACGATGGCGATCATGATGGCGCCGTCGATCCTCGGAATCCTCACCGACGTGTTCGGCATCGTCTTCATCGCGGTGGCACCGATTCCGACGATGGTGCGGCACGCCGTCTTCTGCGGCTTCTGGGCGCTGTGGATCATCCCGACCGGCGTCTTCCTGATCTCGATCCTGCTGTCCTGGCTGCCGGTGCCGAAGAATCTCGACGCGATCGTCGGCGGCATGCA
>CAZXXM010000426.1:0-2890 GCA_964644715.1 uncultured Salinisphaerales bacterium | reverse complement strand
GCGTACCGGCCTGATGGAAACCGCCCACGGCGGCACGCTGTTCCTCGACGAGATCGGCGAGATGCCGCTGGCACTGCAGACGCGCCTGTTGCGCGCGCTCGAAGAGCGCGAGGTCCTGCGCGTGGGCGCGTCGCGCGCGGTGCCCATCGACATCCGCGTCATCGCTGCCACGCATGGTGATCTCGATGCGATGGCCGAGACCGGTCGCTTTCGCCGCGATCTGTACTACCGGCTCAACGTGCTGCGCTTGCAGGTGCCGGCACTAGCCGATCGCGGCGCGGACATCGCGCAGCTCGCACGGCACTTCCTGCACGCCTCGCTCGGTGACAAAGCGCCGGAGTGGAGCGAACCGGCGCTCGACGTCCTGCGTACGCACGACTGGCCGGGCAACGTGCGCGAGTTGCGCAATCTGGTCGACCGCGTCGCGGTGTTCTGCGAAGGCAGCACGGCGCCGATCGACGCGGGCTTGCTGCGTCGCTGCGCGCCGGAGCTGTTCGGCCAACGCAATCTCGTCGAAGCCCGGAGGGCAGCGCCGCCGGTCACGGCGGAGCCGGCGCGTCCGACGACGCGACGACGCAGCCGCAGTGGCACGCGCCCGGATCTGCGGCGCGTCATGGAACGTGCCGGCGGCGATCGCCAGGTGGCCGCGCGCATCCTCGGCGTCTCGCGGACGACGCTGTGGCGCTGGCTGCGCGAAGCAAAGCTGGACGACACCTCACCCCCGTAGCCCGAACGGAGTCCGGGGTGTCTCTCACACATCGAGCGCAACCCCGGACTCCGTCCGGGCTACGTCGGCCACCCTGGGGCGCGCCCTCGCCCTGAGCGGGTACTTTCGCCACAGCCTGCGCAGTAAGCTCCCGGACCCCGACATCCGAACAATGGAGAACGATCATGCCGCTGCATCCCCAGGTCGAAGGCCTGCTCACACAGATGGGTTCGTCCGGCCTCAAGCCGATCCACGAGATGTCGCCGGAAGAGTCGCGCGTGACCTTCGACGCCGTCTTCGCCACGCTGCCGCCGAGCCAGCAGAAAGTCGCCAGCGCGAAGGATCGCAGCGTTCCGACGCCGGGCGGTTCGGTGACGGTTCGCGTCTACACGCCGGAGGGCAAGGGCCCGTTTCCGGTGATGGCCTACTTCCACGGCGGCGGCTGGGTGTTCGGCAACGTCAACACGCATGACGGCGTCTGCCGCGAACTCTGCGGCGCGGTCGGCATGGTCGTGGTATCCGTCGACTACTCGCTCAGCCCGGAGAACAAGTACCCGGTCGCTTCCGACGAGTGCCTTGCCGTCGCCCGCTGGATCGCGGCCAACGCAGCCGAACTGAATGCGGACGCCTCGCGTATCGCGGTCGGTGGCGACAGCGCCGGCGGCAACCTGGCCGCCGTCACCGCGCTGCGTCTGCGTGACGAAAAGGGACCGAAGCTCGCGGCGCAGTTGCTGATCTACCCGGTGACGCGTACCGACGGCGAGAAGTCGCAGTCGATGATCGACAACGCGCGGGGCTATTTCCTCGAGGAAGCCAGCATGTCGTACTTCCTCAACCACTATCTGAAGTCGCCGACCGATGCCCGGCAGCCCGGCGCTTCGCCGCTGTTGGCCAAGGATTTCTCCGGCCTGCCGCCGGCGCTGGTGCTCACCTGCGAATTCGACCCGCTGCGCGACGAGGGCGAGGAATACGGCAGGAAGCTCAAGGCCGCCGGCGTGCCGGTCACGATCTCGCGCTACGACGGCGCGATCCACGGCACCTGGAATTTCTTCGGCGTGCTCGACCTCGGGCGCGACATGCATGCCGAAGCGGCGCGCTGGCTCAAGGCGCAGCTCGGCAAGTAGGTCATCCCTCGAAGGCCGCGGCGATCGAGGGATCGTCGCGGCCTTTTTGCGGGCGTCGCGCTACGCTGCGCCGATGGACGCAATTTCACCGCACGCGAACACGCCCGGCTGGCAGAGCGGCGATGCGCTGTGCAACGGCCTGAAGCTGCATTGGGAGGCCACGGGACCCGAAAGCGGCGAGCCGATGCTGATGGTGATGGGCCTGGGCTGCCAGCTGATCCAGTGGCCCGACGTGCTGTGCCTGGACCTCGCACAACGCGGCTTTCGCGTGATCCGCTTCGACAACCGCGATGCCGGCCTGTCGGACACCGTCGATCGCCGTATCCGCTTCAGCCTGCGCCGCGATTACGTGCGCACGCGCCTGGGCCTGAGACCCGGCCCTGCGAACTACCTGCTGCACGACATGGCCGCGGACACCGTGGGCCTGATGGACGCGCTCGGGCTGAAACGTGCGCACCTGGTCGGGGTTTCGATGGGCGGCATGATCTCGCAGCTCACGGCCGGGACGTTCCCCACTCGTGTCGCGAGCCTGTGCTCGATCATGTCCGGCACCAATCACCCCTGGGTTCGACAGACGCGGATGGACCTGCTGCTGCGGCTGGCCTCGCGACCGCCCGACCTGCTGCGCGAAACCATCGTCGCGCGACAGTCCGAAACTTTCCGCCTGATCGGCAGCCCGTTGTACCCGACGTCGCTGGAAGACCGCCGCGCGTTTGCCGGCCGTGCGTTCGATCGTGCGTTCCGTCCGGGCGGCACGCTCCGGCAGATGCACGCGATCGTCGCCACCGGCAGCTTCGAAAAGCTGCTGCCGAACATCACCGCGCCGACGCAGATCATTCACGGTACCGACGATCCGCTGATGCGCTCGATCTGCGGCCGGCGCAGCGCCTCGATGATCCGCGGCGCGAAGCTCGAATTGATCGAAGGCATGGGGCACGACTGCCCGAAGGCGCTGATGCCGCGGTGGGCCGAGCTGATTGCCGCGAACGCCGCGAGGGCGTCTTAAACCGTAGCCCGTATATGGACTCCTCCCGAGTTGCAAGGCGCTGATCGCGGTTGA
>CAZXXM010000425.1:0-2897 GCA_964644715.1 uncultured Salinisphaerales bacterium | reverse complement strand
ATTGGCCAGCACGACGACCACGACGCGACGGTTGCGATTGCGGCTGGCCGCATCGACGTTCGCGGTGACCGGATTGAATTCGGCGAGGCCGAGCACCGTCATGCGCCGCGGCTCCACGCCGCGGCCCATGAAGCGGTGGACGACGCTGGCGGAGCGGGCGCTGGAGAGTTCCCAGTTCGACGGGAATTCGCGTGTCGCAATCGGCACGTCGTCGGTATGGCCCTCGATGCGCAGGCGGTTGTCGAAGGTGCGCAGCACGTCGGCGAGGCGGTCCAGAACGTCGCCGGCCTCGTTGGCCAGCCGCGCCGAGCCGCTGGCGAACAGGATGTCGGTCTGGATCTCGATCTCCAGCCATTCCTCGTGACGGCGGACCAGCACCTGCTTGCGCGCGATCAAATCACCGAGCGCGGCGTGCACGTCCTCCGACATCTTCTCGAGCTGCGCGCGCGCGCGTGCGCCGCTGCGTCCACCGCCGTCGCCCACGTGAAACCCGAGCGCCAGTCCGGGCAGATCGGGCTTCTCGAAGGCCTTCTGCGTACCGCGGATACCCGGGTGCGGCGGCGCGCCCGGCAGCATGCGCGGGCGCGGATCGCTGTTCGAGGCCTGGGTCTTGGGACCGACCTGGATCGGCGTCGGCGAGCGCGGCGCGCCACCGAACGCGGCGTTGAGCGAATCCGACAGCACGCGGTACTTGCCCTCGTTGACCGAGGACATCGAGTACATCACGACGAAGAAGGCGAGCAGCAGCGTGATGAGATCGCCATAGGGAATGGCCCAGGCCTCATGGTTGATGTGGTCCTCGTGCTTGGCTTTCTTGGCCATGGCGCGCGGGCCTCAGTGCAGGAAGCCGTGCAGCTTGGTTTCGATGACGCGCGGGTTCTCGCCCTGCGAGATCGCGATCAGGCCTTCGATGATCATCTCGCGCACGCGCGTCTGATCGCCGACCACGCTCTTGAGCTTGGACGCCATCGGCAGGAAGAACAGGTTGGCCGAGGCGATGCCGTAGATCGTCGCGATGCAGGCCGCCGAGATGCCGTGGCCGAGCTTCGACGGATCGGCGAGGTTCTGCATGACCGCCATCAGGCCCATCACCGCGCCGATGATGCCGAGCGTGGGCGCGTAGATGCCCATGCCTTCCCAGACCTTGGCGCCCATCAGGTCGAAGTGCTCCTTGGCCTGCATCTCGGTTTCGAGCGTGTTGCGGATGGTCTCCGGCTCGGCGCCATCGACCAGCATCTGCAGGCCCTTCTTGATGAAGCCGTCGCCCTCGGTGGCGATGCTGCCTTCGAGCGCGAGCAGGCCCTGCTTGCGCGCGGCATTGCTCCACTCGACGATCTTCGCGATCAGGCCTTTGCCGTCCAGCGACGGCGGCATGAAGATCCACTTGGCCATCTTCATGCCGTGCTTGAACGCCGGCATCGGCGTCTGCACGGTGATCGAACCGAAGGTGCCGACGATGACGATGACGAACGCGGCCGGGCCCCACAACGCCGCGACACCGGAGCCCTTGAGGATGGACCCGCCGATCAGCGCGACCATGGCGAGGATGAAACCGAGGATGCTGAGGATGTCCATGGTCTGTTTTTCGGCCCGGTCATTCCGATCTGAAGGCCGTCCGTCGCGGTGAAACGGTAGCGGACGCACGACCCGGGACAACGCCCCCCGTAGCCCGCACGAGGTCCGGGATTTCTCCTGCTAAACGAAGCGCAACCCCGGACTTCGTCCGGGCGACGGGGGGGCTTCGCTCGAACCGGGACGCGCCCAAGGGTTCACACCGGCTTGGCGTGGGCTTGCACCAGTCCCGGCACGTCCACGATCAGCGCGACGCGTCCCTGCGGCGTCACCGTGGCGCCGGCCACGCCCGCCAGTCCGCGCAAGGTCGCGCCGAGCGGCTTGATGACCACTTCCTCGCGGCCGCGCACCTGGCGAACGATCAGGCCGAACCGCTCTTCGCCGAGCATGACCACCACGACGTGTCGCGTCCCGCTCGTGTCTGACGCCCCGGCCCAGACCTCGAGATCGATCAGGCGCAGGTTCTCCCGCTTGAGCGGTGCGACGTTCCAGTGCCCGACCTTGCGTACCGCGGCGGGATCGAGCGCGAAGACGTCGGCGACCATCGCCAGCGGCAGCGCGAACTGGCGAGCCCCGGCATCGATCATCAGCGCCGGCAGGATCGCCAGCGTGAGCGGAACGCGCAGGTGCACGGCGCTGCCCTGCCCGGCCTGCGACTCGATCGTCGCCGTGCCGTTGAGCGACAGGATGCGCTGCTTGACCACGTCCATGCCCACGCCGCGCCCGGACAGGTCGGACACCTGGTCCTTGGTCGAGAAGCCGGGCAGGAAGATCAGCTGCAGACATTCTTCGTGCGACAGCCGCGCCGCCGAGGCGGCGTCCATCAGCTTCTTCTCCACGACCTTGGTACGGACCCGTTCGGGGTCGATGCCGCCGCCGTCGTCGCGCACCGTGATGCGGATGTGGTCGCCTTCCTGGCGCGCCTCGAGCTTGAGCTGGCCGGCGGCCGGCTTGCCGCGCGCGATGCGCAGATCCGGCATCTCGATACCGTGATCGACGCTGTTGCGCACCATGTGCACCAGCGGATCGGCCAGTGCCTCGACCAGATTCTTGTCGAGATCGGTGTCCTGTCCGACCAGCGTGACCTCGACCTGCTTGCCCAGGCCGCGCGCGACGTCGCGCGCCAGCTTCGGGAAACGCGAGAAGACCTTGCCGATCGGCTGCATGCGCACCTGCATCACGGCGCCCTGCAGGCCGCGCGTGATGAAGTCGAGCTCGCGCACCGCGCGGCCCACCTCGCTGCCGGCCTCGGTGGCCAGCGCCTTGAGACGGTTGCGCACCAGCACCAGCTCGCCGACCAGATTCATCATGCGGTCGAGCTTGAC
>CAZXXM010000424.1:0-2923 GCA_964644715.1 uncultured Salinisphaerales bacterium | reverse complement strand
GCGCGTCACGCGCCGGACCAGCCGGACGCCGACGACCGAAAGCGGCGCCTGGTGCGAACCCCTGTGACGGTCCGCCCGGCGCGGAGCCTCAGCCGCGGATCAGCGTGCCGACGCCGGCATCGGTGAACAGCTCCAGCAGCACCGCGTGCTCGACGCGACCGTCGATGATCACCGCGTTGCGAACGCCGCTGTTCACCGCGTCCAGCGCATAGCGCACCTTGGGCACCATGCCGCCGGAGATGGTGCCGTCGGCGATCAGGGCTTCCACCTCGCCGACCGAAAGCCCGGTCAGCACCTGGCCCTGCTTGTCGAGCACGCCGGCGATGTTGGTCAGGAACATCACCTTCTCGGCCTGCAGCACCGAGGCGAGCTTGCCGGCCGCGACGTCGGCGTTGATGTTGAACGCGTCCCCGCCCTCGCCCACGCCGATCGGCGCGATCACCGGGATGAATCCGCCGGTCTCCAGGTGCGTGACCACGCGCGGATCGATCTTCTCGATCTCGCCGACCTGTCCGATGTCCTCGCCCTTCACCTTGAGCTTGCGCGCCCGGATCATCGATCCGTCCTTGCCGGTGAGGCCGACCGCGCGACCGCCCTGCTGATTGATCGCGGCCACCACGGCCTTGTTGACGAGCCCGCCGAGCATCATCTCGACGACGTCCATCGTCTCGTCGTCGGTGACGCGCATGCCTTCGACGAAGCGCGATTCCTTGCCCAGCTTCTCCAGGTGCGCGCCGATCTGCGGCCCGCCACCGTGCACGACGACCGGGTTCATGCCGACCAGCTTCATCAGCACGATGTCGCGCGCGAACGACGCGATCATCGTGTCGTCCTTCATCGCGTTGCCGCCGTACTTGACGACGATCGTCTTGCCCGCGAAGCGGCGGATATAGGGCAGCGCTTCGGTCAGGACGTGGGCGATGTCGTGGGCGTTGGCGAGATCGAGCGGCATGGGAGAAGGGTCGAATCGGGGCAGCGGTGCGAATTGTAGGGATTCGGGGCTGCGCGCGTCCCGGGCCGGGGAGAAGCATTCAACGCAAAGGCGCAAAGGACGCAAAGGAAATGCGGGGTGCGCTGCTCATCTACCGAGCGGACTGCTCCTCACCCCAACCCTTAGTGAATACAGATTCCTTTGCGTCCTTTGCGCCTCCGCGTTGAATGCTTTTTCCATTTCCTGGTGCGCCGCCGAGCATGAACGGGCCGAGCCAAGCCGCCTCTCTCCTCCTTCGCTTACCCTTTCGGAAATAACCCCGAGCCCACCCGCCACATGGATGCTCCCGACCTGACGCGCCGCCGCGTCCTCGCCGGCCTGCCGGCCTCGCTCGCCGCCGGGGCCGTGCTCGCACGACCGCCGCCGTCGCTGGAGGAGCCAAAACCCGTCGACGTGGTCATCGTCGGCGCCGGCATCGCGGGCCTGGTGGCGGCCCGGCAGCTGGTCAAGGCGGGCAAGTCGGTGATGGTCTGCGAGGCGCGTGATCGCGTCGGCGGCCGCACCTGGAGCCACGAGATCGCGCCCGGCGCCTACGCCGAACTCGGCGCCGCCTGGGTGGGCCCGACGCAGGATCGCGTGCTGGCGCTGATCGAGGAACTCGGCCTGACGCTGTTCGACCAGTACACCGACGGCGAATCGGTCTACGTCTCGCGCGGCGATCGCAAGACCTTCCGCGAGAAGCCGCCGTTCGGCGCCGCCCCGCCGGATCCCTTGCTGCTTCCCGATCTGGCGATCGTCTCGAGCTGGATCGATCGCATCGCCAAGGACATTCCGGTGGGCGCACCGTGGAAGGCCGAGGACGCGCTGGCGCTGGACCGCCAGACCCTGGAGACCTGGCTTCGCGGGCGCACGCTCAACCTGCTCGGCGAGACCGCGAAGAATTTCTCGGCGGCGTTCGAAGCCCTGTTCGGCGCCGAGTCGCGCGAGATGTCGGCGCTGTTCATGCTGCACTACGTCGCCTGCGCCGGAACCGAGGGGGTGCCGGGCACCTTCGAGCGCCTGCTCAACACGCGCGCCGGCGCACAGGAACGCAAGATCGTCGAAGGCTCGCAATCCATCTGCACGCGCATCGCGGCAGAACTGGGGCCCGCGCGTGTCCGGCTCTCGACGCCGATCCGGCAGATCGCGCAGAACGGCGACGGCGTCAACGTGATCGGCAACGCCTTCGTCGTCCGCGGCAAGCGCGTCATCGTCGCCGTGCCGCCGACCCTGGCCGGCCGCATCACCTACGAGCCGGCGCTGCCGGTCGAACGCGACCAGTACACGCAGCGTCTGGGCATGGGCTGGCTGATCAAGTGCGAGGCGGTGTACGACACGCCGTTCTGGCGCGAGCAGGGCCTCAACGGCTCCGCCGTGGTCAACGACGGTCCGGCACGCAGCATCTTCGACGTGTCGCCGCCGGATGGCAGCCGCGGCGCCCTGCTCGGCTTCGTCGGCGGCGACGCTGCGCGCGAATTCTCCGGCGCACCCGAGTCGCTGCGGCGCGCGGTGATCGACAACTTCGTGGCCTGCTTCGGTGAAAAGGCGCGAGAGGTGCGCGAATGGCACGTCGCCGACTGGGGACGCGAGGAATGGACGCGCGGATGTCCCACGGCCATCGCGCCGCCAGGCTTGCTCACGGCCTATGGGCCGGCGCTGACGGCGCCGGTCTCGCGCATCCACTGGGCCGGCACCGAGACCGCCGGATACTGGACCGGATACATGGATGGCGCCGTGCGCTCGGGTGAGCGCGCGGCCCGTGAGGTTCTCGGCCTCGAATGATCTCCAGGGGATGAAGGCGCTTCAGACTCGTCTGGCGAAGCCACCCTGCGAGAAGGTCTCGCGCAGCTCACCGCTCCAGGCGCGGCGCGGATAGATTTCCGAGACTCGCAGCGGCAGGGCCTGGTTGAAGCATCGCTTGTAGCGAACCGTTTTGCGGATCCTCGAGGGCTC
>CAZXXM010000423.1:0-2986 GCA_964644715.1 uncultured Salinisphaerales bacterium | reverse complement strand
CGCGGGCTAGCCCGCATTTACGAGCGCGATTCGACGCTCGCGCCGCTTCATTTCGAGCAGATCGACGAGTCCGGTCCTCCGTCGGCGCGATGGATCAGCAGTGCGTCCCGCATTTGTCGTTCAGCTTCGGGAGCCCGGCGGCTGGCAGTGCGGAAACCATCATTCACGCACCGTCACGGACACTCATGCGTCGGACAGGATCACGGTCACCGGCGTTCGATTCTGCCCAAGCACCGCACGTACCGGAGACGGGTTCCGGCCTTCGAGTGCACGTGCGTAGACCGCCTGCGACTCCGCTCGCACCGGCATCAGGTAGATGCGACGGGCATCGAGCAGGGCCCGCAAGGTCATCGTGATGCGATCGACGCTCTCGCCGGGGTCGCGTGCCGGCGCCGCGGGCACGGCCCAGTTCGGGTTGAGCATCGCATCGAGCCCGGGCATACCCGGGAACAGACCGGCGACACGCCCGTCGGCGCCGACATCGAGCACGACGGCGTCGAAAGGCCGCGTCATGCGCGTCAGCCGCTCCGCGATTTCGGGAGCGGCCTGGATCGGCTTGCGATCATTCGTCCACAGACTTACCAGCCGCGCGTCGAGCACGTCCGCCTGCAACAGATGCTGCCGCAAGACCCGCTCGCAACTTTGCTCCGACCCGGGCGGCACCCAGCATTCGTCGGTGAGCGCGATCTCGACGCGCGACCAGTCCAGCGACTGCGTGCGCAACGCAGCGAAGAACGCGAACAGGTCGGGCCTGGCACAAACGGCCAGCGATGCCGCCGCCTGCCGGGTCAGGCCCCTGCGCAGATCCTCCGCCACCGCCAGCGCCAGGGCGCGGGCGGCCTCGTCCTGCGTCTCGAAACGACGTTCGTCGATGGCCAATCAGCAACTCCCGGAAATTCGAATCAAGGACGTACCGGCAGCTCGATGTAGCTGCCCGGATACCAGCGGATCTTCAACGGCGCCTTGGCGCGCTTCAAGGACTCCGCGCTCACGTCGTCTCCGATCCCGTAGTTGATCTGCCGGTCGGCGCGCTGGTTGACGCCCAGCACCAGCACGATGCGGCTGCCGGCCTGGAGCTTGCGCGCCATCAGCTGTTCGGTACGGAATGTCATCTGCTGGCGCACACCCGCCTGCAGCAGCCGTCGCTGGCTGCGATCGCGCGCATAGCTGGCGCGGAATTCGTACGGATCGAACAGCAACAGGTACGCACCGTCGGGCAGCCGCTCGTACATCGCGACGTTGAGATCCACGTCCATCCGGCTGGGCCGGAAATCGAGCTGGCCCGACAGCAGGCCGCCGACCTCCATCGCCTGCGGCAAGGGATCGCTGACGTACGTCACTCCGTGATGCACGGTCAGCTGCCGCGACAGGACTGGCGGCGGCGCCCCGTCGGCCGGATCAGCACGATCCTTTCGATCCACCACCTGCTCGAAGGAGCCGTCGTTCATCGTCGGATCGCGGAACAGGCGGCGCGCGTCCGCCGTCGCGGCGGTTTCGAGGTACAGCCGCACGGCGGCGGCGCCCATCGCCTCGACGCTCGGCACGTGACGCCACTGGCCCGCGCCCATCGCCCAGAAATTCACCCGGTCCTTGAGCACCTCCGGCTTCGGCGCGCCGTTGAGCACGTGATCGAGCCACTCGAAGCGCAGCTCCTCGAGATCGATGCGCGCTGCCGGGTCCACCGCGTAACCGCGAAGCACGCGCGCCGGACGATCGTCGATGGCGTGCTCGTCCCAGGGCCCGACGAGCAGCGCGTGCGGCGCATCCGGCGCGTAACGCGCGTGTTCCCGGAAATAGTGCAGCGCGCCGACTTCGCCTTGCGCGTAGTAGCCGGTGATCGACAGCACCGGGATCTGCACTTTCGCGAACTGGTCGCGGAACGGGATCATCTTCTGCCAGTAGCGGTCGTAACTCGGATGGCCGATCCAGCGGCGGAACACGCGGTTCGGCTCCTTCGCGATCCGGTCGAAATCGCGATACGGCCGCCCGCTGCCGAACCAGAGCCGATCCAGCAGCCGCCAGCTCTCGTCATCCTTCTTCACGGCGGCCAGATCGGCCAGGCCCTGGGTGTGTTCGCTGGCCCAGCGGTAGGCCTGATTGCGCACGATGCGGCCTTCCATCGGAAAGTCGATGCCCGGCGCCATCGCGTCGGCCGTGGCGATGGCCTTGAGCGCGGCCGGCATCCGCTGCGTCGCGGCCCAGGCCGCGAATCCGCCGTAGCCTTCCCCGATCATCGCGACGCGACCATCGCTCCAGGGCTGCTGCGCAATCCACTCGATGACGCGACGCGCGTCCTCGCCGTCGCGCTCGAACGGCGTGATCCGGCCCTTCGTGCGCAGCTTGCCGCGCGTGTACGCGGTCACACCGGCATAGCCGTGCGCCGCGCTCTGGTTCGCACTGTCCTGGCCGGGATCGATCGTGAATTCGAGCAAGGTCGCCAGCGGCGTATCCGCATGCCGTGGCCGTACGACGCGCGCGACGATCTCCACGCCGCCGCGTCCCTTGATGCGGACGTTCTCTTCGGCGACGTAGCGGCGGCTGCCCTCCTCTTTCGCCAGCGACGGCAAGGCGGCGCCGGTGCGGCGGTAGGCGTCGAACCAGATGTAGGTCCACACCAGGTCGATCGCCTCGCGATCGCCGATGCTGCCGGCCGGACGGATGCGATCGAACGCCGCCTGCAGCGCGTCGCGCGTGGCCTCGGGCGAAGAGCCCATCAGGCGCGTGACCGCGTTGGACTCGCGATCGCCCAGCTTCGACACGTTCTCGCGGAACAGGCGCGCGAACGCGTCGGGGAACGCCACCTTCTCGGTCTGCTCGACGGCGCGCGCGCGCACGACCAGATCGTGGAACAGCACGTAGGGATGCTGCGGCCGCTTGCCATCGGCTTGGCGCCGTTCGCGCAGCGAGTTCCGGCTCTCGGCCGCGGCACCGGGATTTCCCGCCACCATCTGCAGCGCCGCCAGATTGACCAGGTAACGCTCCTGAT
>CAZXXM010000422.1:0-2994 GCA_964644715.1 uncultured Salinisphaerales bacterium | reverse complement strand
ACGCGATCCGGCGAAGGGGCCGGCCGCCAGCCCGATGGACCAGAAGCTGTGCAGGGGCGTCGAAGGCAGGAACAGCGCGCCGCGCGCAGCATCGGAAGCGCACGGCGTGATTTCCGAATTGGGTTTCACCCGAGCGACATCGCTTGGATCGTCGCCATCAGCGAAGCAGCCGGAAGCCGCGCCGCTCGATCCAGCGTGCGATCGATCAGCCCGCTCAGCAGTTCGAGACCTTCGGGCCATGGTCCATATCCGCTGTCGGCATTGATGTGCCCGGCATGGCCCAGATCGTGAAGTCGGCTCGACCAGCGCTTGACGAGTTCGCGTGCGCCGTCGAACGAAAGCCAGGGATCGTTTCGACTCGCGACGAGCAGCGACGGCACTTCGACCGGCCGCCACAGCGCGTGCTCGATGCCGAACTTCGCCGGGCTGGCCGGCGCGACCAGCATCAAGGCGCGCAGATGCCGTGCCAGCCGCGGCGCGGCATGAACCGCCGCGAGGCAGCCGAAACTGTGCGCCACCAGGACGAGGTCCCGTCCGCCTCGGACGGCCGTCTCGACGATGCGGTCGCTCCAGCCTTCCAGGTCCGCGCGTTCGAAGTCGTCCTGCACGACGCGACGCGCGCCGAGATGCCGCTCCCAATGCGTCTGCCAGTGCGCCGGGCCGCTGTCGCGCAGACCCGGAACGAGCAGCAGATCGGTCGAACGGGCGGCCACGAAGCTCGCGTCTCCCCGCTCCGCCGTCGCCTCGTTCATGAGCCTGCTTCCCGTAGATCGTGTGTGGCATCCAGCCTAAGGGACGATCGCGCGCGCTCAAAAGAACAACGATCTATCCCGTTATGAATTCATTGCGGCGTCGAAATCCGCATATCGATAGCTGTGAAGCGAGCTCGGCGCGTCGCTCGCGCAACAGCTCGGCAATCTAGGAAAGGCGAGGCCCTGATCGACAATATGACGATCGTCATATAGATTCAGGCCCATGAAGCCGGTACTCACCCGCAAGGAGGCCACCCACTCGCGCATCGTCGAGACGGCAGCGCGCGCGATCCGGCGGGCGGGATACGACGGCGTCGGCGTGGCCGACATCATGAAGGCCTCCGGGCTCACGCACGGCGGGTTCTATGCGCACTTCGCCAGCCGCGACGCCCTGATCGTCGAAGCGATCGAACACGCCGGCCAGGACGGCTTGCGGACCCTGCTCGCGGCCACCGGCCGGCGCACCGCACGCGGCGCCTCGCCGTTCCAGGCCCTGGTCGGCGCCTACCTGTCGGACCTTCACCTGTCCTCGGTCGAGAACGGCTGCCCGGTCGCGGTTCTCGTCGGCGAGATGCCGCGCCAGAGCGAGGCCGTGCAGGCCGCCGCCGGCCGGCGCGTGCTCGCCTTCGTCGACACGGTCCGATCGCACCTTCCCGAAGGCACCGTGCCGCAGGAGGCCGAGACCATCGCCAGCACGATGATCGGCGCCCTGCAGATCGCGCGGGCGCTCGGCGACAACGCGCAGGGCCGCGCTTTTCTGAATCAGCGCCGCCGGCATCTGCTGGCGCAGTACGAAAGCCAAATGAATTGAACACGCGACGCTCTTTTCGCGTCGCCGCGCATATGACGATCGTCATATGTGCGGAACAGGGAGACCCGCAATGCCCGAGATGAAAATCGCGAATGCCGTCGTGCCGGTCGTTGCGGCGGGTCCCGTCGGCGCCGAAGCCGTCGTGCCGCGCGAAATCCCGGACCGCCCCTGGCCGGTGTTCTGGGTGACCTGCATCGCGGTCTTCCTGGTCTCGCTCGACGGCACCCTGCTGTTCGCCGCGTTCGGCACCTTGCGCGAGGGCTTTCCCGGCGTGGCGGCCGCGGACCTGTCCTGGGTGCTCAACGCCTATTCGGTGGTCTTCGCCGCGATGCTGATCCCGGGCGGCGGCCTCGCCGACCGCTTCGGCCGCAAGCGGATCTTCCTCGCTGGCGTGGCCCTGTTCCTCGCCGCTTCGCTGGCCTGCGGCCTTGCGCCCGACATCCACGCCCTGATCGCCGCGCGCGTGCTGCAGGCCGCCGGCGCCGCGCTGCTGACGCCGGCGTCCTTGTCGCTGGTGCTCGACGCGTTTCCAAAATCAAGACGCGCGGTCGTGGTCAGCCTCTGGGGTGCGGTCGGCGCGCTCGCCGCAGCCACCGGCCCTGGCCTGGGATCTCTGGTGGTCGACACGCTCGGATGGCCGTGGGCCTTCTACCTGAACCTGCCATTGGGCCTGTTCTCGCTGTGGAAAGGCCGCGGCCTGCTGCAGGAGTCGGCGCCGTCGGCGACACCGCGCCCGCTCGACTGGACCGGCATGAGCCTGCTCATCGTCGGCGTCGGCAGCCTGGCCCTGGTGATCGTGCAACTCGATTCCGTGCACTGGAGTGCGCGCGAGCTTTCGTACGTCGGAGTCGCTGCACTGGTCGCGCTGCTGGGCTTCGTCGCCTGGACGCGCTCGGCGAAGGCGCCGCTGGTGGACCCGGCGCTGTTCCACAACCGCACCTACCGCTACGTGAACATCGCGACGCTGGTGTTCGGCACCGCGTTCTCGATGATGTTCTTCACGTTCTTCTTCTTCGTCACCGAGGTCTGGCATTTCAGCCTGCCACGCGCGGGCATCGCGATCACGCCCGGACCCTTGATGGTGATGCCGACGGCGATCCTGGTCGGTCGACTCGCCGGCCGTTACGGACACCGGCCGTTCCTCGTCGGCGGCGCGCTGGTCTACGCCTGCAGCGGACTGTGGTTCCTGCTCGTTCCCGGCGTGGAGCCGCACTATGCGCGCGACTGGCTTCCGGGCCTGCTGTTGAGCGGCATCGCCGTCGGCATGGTGCTGCCGTCGCTTTCCGGCGCCGCCGTCGCGCACCTGTCGGTGCAGCATTACGCCGTCGGCAGCGCGTTCAACCAGGCGACGCGACAGATCGGCTCGGTGTTGGGGGTGGCGATCACGGTACTGCTGCTCGGCGCCAGCCCGCTCGCGCGCGGCGACTTCAC
>CAZXXM010000421.1:0-3001 GCA_964644715.1 uncultured Salinisphaerales bacterium | reverse complement strand
CCCATCGGCGGCCACGCCTGGGTGCCGATCGACGACGAGAACTGCTGGGCGTGGTCCATCAACTATCACCCCAAGCGCGCCCTGACGGCGCCCGAGCGCCAGGCGATGAAGGACGGCAAGGGCATCCACGTGAAATACGTGCCGGGAACGTTCATCCCTCTCGCCAACAAGAGCAACGATTACCTGATGGACCGCTCGACGCAGAGATCGGGCGTCAACTACAGCGGCATCGAGGGCATCGCCATGCAGGACGCCTCGCTGCAGGAAAGCATGGGGCCGATCCAGGACCGCACGAAGGAAAATCTCTGTTCGACCGACAACGGCATCATCATGATGCGCCGCTTGCTGCTCAAGGCCGGCAAGGACAATCGCGACGGCAAGCCGCTGCCCGGGCTGCAGCCGGAGACGCAGGGCGTGCGTTCCTGCGCGATCGAGCTGCCGCGCGACGTCAAGTTCAAGGACGGCGCCCGCGACGGCCTGTTCCGCCCGCTCAACACCGACCCCGTCTCGGTCTAGGCCGGAAAGCCTGCGAGTGGCCAAGGCCAAGCTGCGGCTGACCCTGTCCATCTGGGACTACGACCGCACGCGAGCGCTCGCCGACGGCTCGGTCGTGCCGGAGGGCATCGACCTCAACGTGCTCGAGCTGCCGGTGGAAGAGACGTTCTTCCGCATGGCGCGTTACCGCGAGTTCGACGTCGCGGAAATGTCGATGTCGTCGTATACCGTGTCGCTGCACCGCGACCCGCAGCCGTTCATCGCCATCCCGATCTTCCCTTCGCGCTTCTTCCGTCATTCCTCGATTTTCGTGTCGGTAAAGAGCGGCATCCGCGAGCCGAAGGATCTCGCGGGCAAGCGCATCGGCACGCCGGAGTACCAGATGACGGCGCCGGTATGGATCCGCGGCATTCTGTCGGACGACTACGGCGTCAAGGCGGACAGCGTGGAGTACTGGACCGGCGGGGAAGAGGAAACGCAGCGCGACGAGAAGATCAAGCTCGACCTGCCGGCCCACTTCAGGGTGCGCCCGATCGGCCCGGACAAGATGCTCTCGAAGATGATCGCCGACGGCGAGATCGACGCGCTGCATACCGCGCGGGCGCCCTCGACGTTCTACTCGAGGCCAGACGCGGTGAAGCGCCTGTTCCCCGATTTCGTCTCGGTGGAGCGCGAGTACTACCGCCGCACGAAGATCTTCCCGATCATGCACGTCATCGCGATCCGCCGCGAGATCTACGAGAAGAACCGCTGGGTCGCCATGTCGCTCTACAAGGCCTTCGTCGAGTCGCAGCGCCGCACCTACCGCAGCCTGCGCGAGACCGCCGCGCACAAGGCGATGCTGCCGTGGCTGACCGCGCACGTCGAGGACGCCGTGCGCGAACTGGGCGAGGACTGGTGGTCGTACGGCTTCCACGCCAACCGCCACGTGCTCGACACCTTCCTGCGCTACCACCACGAGCAGGGGCTCTCGAAGCGCCGGCTTCAGCCCGAGGACATGTTCGCGCCGGAGACCATGGAAGCTTTTAAAATCTGAGAACCGGTAACGAGTAATGCGTAATGGGTAATGCGCATTACCCATCACCCATCACCCATAACGGAATTTCAATGATCATCGACATCCACGGTCACTACACTACCGAGCCCCAGGCGTTGCACACGTTCCGCGACAAGCAGCTCGCCGGGCTCGCCGATTCAGCGCGCAGGCCGGCGACGACCGATCTCGGCATCAGCGACGAGGTGCTGATCAAAAGCGTGCAGCCGCAGATCAAGTTCCAGACGGAGCGGGGCGGCGACCTCACGATCTTCTCGCCGCGCGCCGGCGGCATGGCGCACCACGTCGGCACCGAGCCGATCAGCCGGCAATGGACGACGATCTGCAACGATCTCATCCATCGCATCTGCACGCTGCTGCCGGAGAACTTCGCGCCGGTCGGGCAATTGCCGCAGTTCCCGGGCGTGTCGCCGAAGAACTGCATACCCGAGCTCGAGCGCCTCGTGAACGAGCTGGGTTTCCTCGGCGTCAACCTGAATCCCGACCCGTCGGGCGGCATGTGGACGGATCCGCCGATGACGGACCGGTACTGGTACCCGATCTACGAGAAGCTGGTCGAGCTCGACGTGCCGGCTATGATCCACGTGTCCTCGTCGTGCAACCCGAACTTCCACCATACCGGCGCGCATTACATCAACGGCGACACCAGCGTCTTCATGCAGCTGATCCAGGGCAACCTGTTCAAGGACTTTCCGACCCTGCGCTTCGTCATTCCGCACGGCGGCGGCGCGGTGCCGTACCACTGGGGGCGCTACCGCGGCCTGTGCCAGGACATGGGCAAGCCGCCGCTCGCCGAGTACCTGCTGAAGAACGTCTACTTCGACACCTGCGTCTATCACCTGCCGGGGATGGAGCTGCTGGCGAAGGTGATACCCGTGGACAACATCCTGTTCGCGTCGGAAATGATCGGCGCGGTGCGCGGCGTGGACCCCAACACCGGCCACCACTACGACGACACCAAGAAATACGTCGACCAGCTGAAAGGCCTGTCCGAGCAGGACCGCTACAAGGTCTACGAGGGCAACGCCCGCCGCGTCTACCCGCGGCTCGACCAGTTGCTGGCGAAACGCGGCAAGCCGGCGAAGAAAATCTGACCAAGGAGACTGCAATGGCATTACCCCGCTTGAACGGCATCATCCGCGCGCTCGAATCCGGCCAGCAGGCCTTCACCACCTTCCTGCCGCCCGACGTCGAGTCGGCGATCGCGGTGCAGGCATCGAAGTACGACGGGGTCGTGTTCGAAGGCGAGCACAATGCCTGGGACATCCGCGTGCTGCGCGACTGCCTGCAGTATCTGTTGAACCGCGCCCAGATCCTGAAGGGCGGCACCGCGGCGCCGGCGATCACGCCGACCGTGCGCATCCCGCCGAATGGCAACGAGATGAACCAGTTCTTCGCCAAGCAGGCGCTCGATCTCGGCTACTACGGCATCATCTGGCCGCACGTCAGCAC
>CAZXXM010000420.1:0-3019 GCA_964644715.1 uncultured Salinisphaerales bacterium | reverse complement strand
ATCGGCAATCGCTACCGGCAGTTCATCGCGCGCTTCCAGCCGCTGGTGACGCGGCTGCGTCTCACCGAGCTGTCCCACCAGCAGGCCTTCGTCGTGCAGACGTTGCTTATCCATTCCTTCCGTCGCGCGACCTTGCACGACCCGCGCCTGCCGGTGTCGATGCTGCCATCGGACTGGATCGGCTATCAGGCGTATCAGCTCTGCCGCGACATCTACCAGCTCACGTACCGGCCGGCGCGGGCGCACCTGGCGTCCGTCACTGAAACGCCGAAGGTTCTCGTCGGCAGTGCGCTGCTGCGCTCGCCGGTGCAATTGCGTTTCGGCGGACTGGCCTGAGGAAATCGATCGGCGTGGCCCGGACGAAGTCCGGGGTGGCGCCACGTTCTGCGAGCACCGCCCGGACTTCGTCCGGGCTACGTTGGCGTCGCGATCAGCGGATCAAATCCCTCGCCCGCCCTTCCGTGATCGCGGCGATCCGGCTGGCGACACCGAGCTTGCTGTAGATGTTCTTGAGGTGCCACTTGAGCGTGCCTTCGGTGATGAACAGGGCATCGGCCAGCTCGCGGTTCGACAGACTGGACTGCAGCTTGGCGAGAATCTTGAGCTCGCGACGAGTCAGGGCCACCGCGGCATTCGCCGACGAGACGGCGGCATCCCGTGGCGCTTCGGGCGTCAGCGCGTCGAGCAGGATCCGCACGTATTCCCGCATCGCGGCGCGCCGGTCCTGCGTGTCCTGCGTTTCGAAGAACTCGGCGAGCAGGATCCGCAGCGGCTCGCCCTCGTCGGCGAACACGCGCACGTAGCCTTCCGACATCGCGATCTCCAGCGCGCGTCGCAGCCGTCCGAACGCGAGCGGCGCATCCTGGGCTCCGTGCGCAGCGAGCGCCTGGAGCATCAGCAGTTCGACCTGCTTGCGCTTCTGCCCGGTCCGCACCGCCTGCGCAAGCGCCGGCTCGACGAATTCCGCCGCCGGCCCGAACGCGCCGCCGAGCAGTGCCAGCCGCGCATCGATGCGCGAGGCCTTGTCGCCGAGCGCCAGATCGCAGGCCGTCGAGCCGCGCCGCTGCACCGTGCGTTTCAGCGCGCGCCACAACTCGGCCGCCTGCACCGGCTCGTTCTGACGCAGCAGCAGGTCGATGCGCTCGGTGGCCAGCGCGATCGCGAGGCGCGGAAGATCGTGCGACCAGCCCAGCGCCTCGCCCTCGGCCAATGTTTCGAGCGCGTCGAGATGCATGTGCCGCGCGTTCTGCAAACGCGCCAGCGCGACCGTTCCCATGATCAGCGAGTCCACCGAGCTCTGCTCGATCAGCGCGGTCAGGCCGTGCTCGAGCGCCACGCCGGCCTCGTCGAGCCGATTGAGTTCGTAGAGCAGCAGGCCCCGCAGACCGTGCACCATGATCTCGGCCGGCGTCTGCCCCCCCAGTCGCGCCGCGACGTTCGCGACCACTTCGTCGCAGCAGCGCAAGGCCTGCCGGTAGTGCCCCTGCTTGGTCATGACCGAGGCCGACCACATGCCGGCCCAGGCCTGCACGTAATGCGCACCGGCTTCCTCGAACAACTGATGCCCGTTCTGGAGATTGTCGAGCGCACTCTCGAATTCGCTCGACGCGATCTCTCCGCAGCCCATCATCGTGTAGGCCATGCCACGGTGGAGTGCATCGGCCTGCGGCCATCGCGCCAGCCAGTTCCGCACCCGCGGCGCCAGGTCGATCCACTGATCGCGCAGCGTGAGCTGCACGCATTGCTCCAGATCGACCAGCGCCCTCACGCCATCGCGCTCGGCTGCCGGTGCCTGCTCCACCGCCAGTTCCAGATCGGCCAGGATCTGGTCCGCCTCCACGTAGCGCCGGATGACGTTGAGCGACCACACGCGGATCACCTGAATGCGCGGGAACCGGATCAGTTGATCGCGCGGCAGCTTGTTGCACCAGTACAGGAAGCTGGCGTGACGCCCAAGGTGGCGCGCCGCCGAGCGCGAGAAGCGATCGATCAGCGCAACGGCCCCGTCGGTGTCGCCGGCGTCCAGACTCAGGTCGATGGCGGCGTCGATGCGCTGATGCGTCGTCAGCCAGCGCGAGGCGCGATCCGCCAGTCCGCGCATCAACGCGGGATCGTCGCGCCGCAAACGGACCAGCAGGAACTCGCGCACCAGCGGATGCAGCGCGTACGGCAGCGCGGCATCACCACTGGCGGACAAGGGCACTGCGCGCCGATCGAGATCCTCGATCAGCGCCGCCGCGTCGTCCATGCCGGTGGTCGCGGCAGCCAGCGCCGCATCGAAACGGCGCAGCAGCGCGACACCGAGCAGGAAGCGCGCGGTCCGCTCGGGAAGCCGGGACAGCAGCACCTTGCCGAGATACTCGGTGACCTCCTGGCGACGCTCCAGCAGGTTCTGCAGCAGGTGGTCCGGACGTCCCTCGCCGTTCTGCAAGGTGATCGCGATCAGTCGCAGCACCGCGGGCCAGCCCTGAGTGCGCTCGAGCAATCCGTCGACCAATGCCTTGGGAACCGGCGCCCGCGCGTCCATGCCGTGCTGTCCGAGCAAGCGGGTGATCTCGGCCTCGTCGAATGCGAGCTGGGCCGGCCCGTATCGATACAGCCGGCCTTCGAGCAGCGCCTCGTTGACCGTTCCGGCGAGGCTGGCGCGGCCACTGAGCACCAGTGCGAGAGACTCGGGCTGGTGGGCGATCAGCAGGCGCAGGATCGAGTCGGCCGCCGCCTCGCCGAGCCAGTGCAGGTCGTCGATGAACAGCACCGTGCGCAGCGTGCGTGCGGCGAGCTCCGCGAGCAGCGCCATGATGATGGCGCGGCGGCCGTGATCGCCGACACCGCCGAGCAGCATCTGCGAACGCTTGGCATCGGCCGGCGCGAATGCGCGCAGCAGGTCCAGGGTCAGGCGGTCGCCGTCGAGATCGTCCGCATCCACGACCAGTGATACGACTTCGGCCCCGCCCCGTGCCACGTCACGCCGCCACTGCCCCAGCAGTGTCGACTTTCCGAACCCGGCGGGCGCGCTGAC
>CAZXXM010000419.1:1419-3021 GCA_964644715.1 uncultured Salinisphaerales bacterium | reverse complement strand
GCCTTCCTCGCCGAGTATCCGAGCGGAGGATCGAGTTCCGGCTCCGCGCTGGCGGTTGCGCTGGGCCTTGCGAGTTTCGCACTGGGAACGGATACCGCCGGTTCCGGCCGCGTGCCGGCTGCGCTGAACGGCCTGGTCGGATGCAAGCCGACGCGCGGCATCGTATCCACGCGGGGTGTCGTGCCCTGCTGCCCCTCGCTCGACTGCGTGAGCCTGTTCACGCGCACGCCGGCGGAAGCGGCCTCGCTGCTCGCGCTGATCGCCCGTTTCGACGAGGGCCATGCCTGGAGCCGCCGCAATCCACTGGCCAATGCCAATCCCGCGCGCGGCCGCCTCGACGGATTTCGGTTCGGCGTACCGCGGCCGGACGATCTCCTGTGGTGCGGTTGCGACGAAGGTCCCGGGCTGTTCGCCGCCGCAAGGGCACGCCTCGAATCGCTGGGCGGAGAAGCGATCGAGCTGGATTTCGAGCCATTTCTCGAAGCCGCGAAGATGCTCTACGAGCCGGCCGGCGCAGCGGAACGCTACGCATCCTTCGGGCACTGTCTCGAGGATCCCTCGGTGCTGCCGGTCATCCGCGACGTCGTCGCCGCCGGCAACAGGGCCAGCGCCGTGGATCGCGTCCGTGCGGCACAGCGCCTGCAGGCGCTCCGGCAGCGCAGTGATCGCGAACTCGCGGCAGTCGACTTCGCGCTCACGCCGACGATTCCGCGCGCCTTCACGCGCGAAGCGCTGCGCGCCGAACCGGTCCGCCGCAACACCGAGCTGGGCACGTACACCAACTTCATGAACCTGCTCGACTACGCCGCCGTCGCGGTGCCGGCCGGGCAACAGCGCAACGGTCTGCCCTGGGGCGTGACGCTGTTCGGGCGCACCGGAACCGACCAGTACCTGCTCGCGATGGCGGGCCACTTCGTCGCCGGCCGTGAGATGGCCGACGCGGCGCAGCGGCGCAGCCTGATCCCGGGCGATCGCATCCGTGTCGTCGTCTGCGGCGCACACCTGCAAGGCCTCGCGCTGAATCACCAGCTGCTCGATCGAGGCGCGCGCCTGGTGCGCGCCACGCAGACCGCTCCGGGGCATCGCCTCTACGCGCTCCCCGGTGGACCGCCGTATCGACCCGCGCTGGTGCGCGATGCCAGCGGCCGGTGCATCGACGTCGAAGTCTGGGAAATGCCGGCCGGCGAGCTCGCGTCCTTCCTCGACGGAATCGGCGCGCCGCTGGGCCTGGGAAAGGTCGAACTCGCCGACGGCAGTCTCGAGAACGCCTTCATCTGCGAACAGGGCGCGCTCGGTTCGGCCCGCGATATCACGGACTTCGGCGGCTGGCGCGCTTACCTGGCAGCGGCCCCCAGGTCGTAACGCCCGCCCGAACGCTTCCGCCGCAAGACCGGCGTCTGAACTGCGCTTTCGTTCTTGCATGCAACAACGAACACTGGCATGGATACTGCGTTATCGGGTGTGAACACTGCGACGGCGCACGCCGCACGGGGATCACGTGACGCACCTGATTCGAGCCGAGCCTTACGACCTGGCATTCGAGCCGGCGAGCACCGCGCTGCTGATCATCGACATGCAGCGCGACTTCATCGAGCCCGGCGG
>CAZXXM010000419.1:0-1319 GCA_964644715.1 uncultured Salinisphaerales bacterium | reverse complement strand
CCGGCGAACCGGTGATCGACAAGCCCGGCAAGGGCTCGTTCTGCCAGACCGATCTCGAGCTGATCCTGAAGAACCGCGGCGTGCGCACCTTGATCGTGTGCGGCGTCACCACCGAGGTCTGCGTGCACACGACCGTGCGCGAGGCCAACGACCGGGGCTTCGAATGCCTCGTTCCCTCGGATTGTGCCGCGTCGTATTTCCCGGAATTCCATGACGCGGCGCTGCGGATGATCAAGGCGCAGGGCGGCATCTTCGGCTGGGTGTCGGATTCGGCGCGCGTGATCGCCGCGCTCGGCTGACGCATCGCACAGGCCGTCGCGCGTCCGGGGCGGACGTGCGGCGTTCGCATCGTTTGGGGAAAGGGAGACAAGCGTCATGAGCACCGCAGCCAGCAGCAGCGTCGGCACCTTCAAACCGTCGATCTGGGTTCCCGGGGACTGGAACGCCTTCTTCGGCTTCGGCACCAACATCCTGGTCAACCTGCTGACGCTCACGGCGCTGATGCGCTACGTGCTCAAGCTGCCGGACGATCTCGTGTTCGGCCGCATCCTGCCGGCGACGGGACTGATGCTGTTCCTGTCGACGGTCTACTACGCCTACCTGGCCTGGCAGCTGGCGAAGAAGACTGGACGCACGGACGTGTGCGCGCTGCCGTCGGGCATCAGCGTGCCGCACATGTTCGTGGTGGTGTTCGTGATCATGATGCCGATCGCGGCCACCACCGGCGATCCGATCAAGGGCTGGGAAGCGGGCCTGACGTGGGTGTTCGTGCAGAGCTTCGTGCTGATGGTCGGCGGCTTCGTGGCGCCGTGGATCAAGAAGATCACGCCGCGCGCGGCGCTGCTCGGCGCGCTGGCCGGCGTCTCGATCGCGTTCATCTCGATGCGTCCGGCGCTCGAGATGTACATGGATCCGGTGATCGGCATCGTCTGTTTCGCGATCCTGCTGTCGAGCTGGTTCGGCGGCGTGCGTTACTTCAAGGGCATCCCGGCGGGCCTGGTCGCCATCGCCGTGGGCTCGCTGATCGCCTGGGGCGGCCTGGCACTGGGCTTCAACTTCGGCGGCATGAGCCTGGAGAAGCTCGGCGCCTCGTTCGCGAGCTTCGGCTTCTCGGTTCCGTTGCCGGCGTTCGGCCACGTCTTCGGCGGCTTCGAATTCTTCGCCGTCATCCTCGTCACCGCCATTCCGTTCGGCATCTACGATCTGGTCGAGGCGATGGACAACGTCGAGAGCGCGGAAGCCGGTGGCGATCACTTCCCCACCACGCGCGTGCTCACCGCCGACGGCGTCGTCAGCCTGATCGGCTGCTGCCTGGGCAA
>CAZXXM010000418.1:0-3024 GCA_964644715.1 uncultured Salinisphaerales bacterium | reverse complement strand
CCGCCGGCAAGAGCAGGCGGGCATGGTCCCAAGGGTAGCGAGCCGGCTTACTGCGGCAGCGTCACGCCGACGACCTGACCCACGGGCGCCGAGCTCGGCTGCGTTCCGTTACAGCCGATACCGTTGAACGACACGCCGTTCCACGCGTATCCGTTGCGCGAAGAAAGGGACCAGGCTCGATTTCAGTCGCGAGCCGCTGGTGCGCGTTCTTTCCGTTGCCGCGAAAACTCCTCTGGTTTGGCACTGCGATCGCACCGGCACCCTGCACGCTGGGGCCATGCGAATCCTCCTGCTGAATCCACGTCACGAGTCCATCGGCAGCCGGATTCCGGACGATCACTTGCCGCCGCTCGGCTTGCTCGCCCTCGGCGGACCCGTCCTCGACCAGGGCCATCACGTCCGCCTGCTCGATGCCGACCGGGAGAACCTTCCGGCATCCGACGTCATCGAGCGCATCGGCTCGGAGCGGCCCGACGTCCTGCTGGTCGGTCATTCGGGCTCGACGTCAGCACACCCGGTCATCGGCGAGATCACTCGACGGGTACGCCGGCGCTGGCCCTCGATCCGCATCGTATACGGCGGGGTGTTTCCGACGTATCACTGGCGCGACGTCCTCTCTGCGGAACCCCAGATCGACGTCATCGTCCGCGGGGAGGGCGAAGCGACAATCCTGCATCTCCTGCAGGCTTTGGCGAACGAAGAACCCTTGGGCACGATCCGCGGGATCGCTTTTCGTGAGCAGGGGGCAGCGATGGCGACCGCACCCGCCGAAGTCATTCAGGATCTGGATCGATACCGCGTGGGCTGGGAGCTGATCGATCACGCGCGTTACAGCTACTGGGGCGGCAAGCGCGCGGTAGTCATGCAGTTTTCCCGCGGATGTCCGCACCTGTGCAACTACTGCGGGCAACGCGGGTTCTGGACACGCTGGCGGCATCGCGATCCGGTAGCGTTCGCCCGCGAGATCGCGCGTCTGCACCGCGAGCAAGGGGTCGAGCTGATCAACCTCGCCGACGAGAATCCGACGTCGTCGCGTGGGCAGTGGAAAGCGTTCTGCGAGGCGCTCATCGCGGAGGACGTCGACGTGCTGATCGTCGGTTCGACGCGTGCGGGCGACATCGTCCGCGATGCCGATCTGCTCCATCTCTACAAGCAGGCGGGCGTCATCCGTTTTCTGATGGGGACCGAGGCGACGGATGGGCAGACGCTCGATCTGATCCGCAAAGGCAGCACGACGGCCACGGACCGCGAAGCGATCCGGCTGCTGCGCCGGCACGGCATCCTGTCGATGGCGACGTGGGTCGTCGGCTTCGAGGAGGAGACGGCGGCCGACTATCGCCGCGGTATGCGTCAGCTACTTTCCTACGATCCCGATCAGATCCAGATGCTCTACGTCACGCCGCATCGCTGGACACCGTTCTTCGGCCTGGCCAAGGAACGCGTCGTGATCCAGGACGATCAGCGACGCTGGGACTACAAGCATCAGGTCCTTGCGACGCAAGCGATGCGGCCCTGGCAGGTGTTCTTTTGGGTCAAGCTCATCGAGGTCGTCCTTCAGGCGCGGCCGCGAGCCATAGCGCGGCTGTTCTTTCGCGATCCGGAACTGCGACACGCGCAGCGTTGGTACACGCAGATGGGGCGCCGAGTGTGGTTCTTCGAGATCACGGCATTCTTCTTTCGCGATCGTCGTGCCGCGGGGAAGCGGCTTCGCGAGTTCTGGGGAGAACCCCAGTCGCACGAGGAGGAATCGATGGTGGTCGTACGTCCGAGGCGGTCGGCTCGCCTTCGAGCGAGGGGTGTTGAGGAGGCCGAGGCGGACGAAAAAAATAAAAGAGGGCGGGTTTGATTCTTTTTGGGGAGAGAGCCTCGGACTTCGTCCAGGCTACGGCGGGGCCGACCCGGCATACTGCCGCTCCGTTCAATCGTTCGAGTGCGCGTGATGCAAGGCCAGTCCGCCGTCGTGGAGTGTCTGAAGGAATTGCTGCGAGGCGAGTTGAGCGCGCGCGACCAGTACTTCATCCACTCGCGGCGCTATGCGCACTTCGGCCTGATGGCGCTGCACCGGCGCATCGATCACGAGATGCAGGAGGAAACCCAGCACGCCGACGTGCTGCTGCGCCGCCTCCTGTTCCTCGGTGGCGAGCCGGACATGCAGCCGATGCCGTTCACGGCCGGACGGGACGTCGAAGAAATGCTCGCGAAGGATTTGGATACCGAGTACGAGGTTCGCGGGCGACTGCAGGCGGCCGTCGCGCTGTGTGAGCGTGAACGCGATTTCGTTTCGCGGGACCTGCTGCTGCCGCAGCTTCGCGATACCGAGGAAGACCACGCGCATTGGCTGGAGCAGCAGCTCGGCCTGATTCGCTTGGTGGGGCTGGCGAATTACCAGCAGATGCAGGCTGCCTAGAAGGAAAGCACAACGTCGAAACGCCGAAATGCGAATGCCCGCCGGTGGGATCGGCGGGCATTCGCGACGCGCATCGCGATTGGAGCGTCGACTTACTGCGGCAGCGTTACGCCGACGATCTGGCCGGCAGACGCTGCATTCGGCCCCGCGCCGTTGAGGCGCAGGCCATTCCATGCATAGCCGTTCAGAACGCGACCGTTCCAGGCCGTGCCGTTCAGGCTCAGGCCGTTCCAGAGGGTGCCGTTGAAGAAAATGCCGTTCAACTTGAGACCGTTCCAGGCATAACCATTGAGCTGGGCGCCGTTGGCGGCGGTACCGTTCCAGACGTAGCCGGCGTTGGCGGACGTGGCCGAGAAGGTGGCGGCGAGGGCGATGACGGCGGTGGCGATGAACTTCTTCATGGGTCTCTCCAGTTGGGCGAAGGCGCCTGCCTTCGATGGAGAACAGCCTAGGCCTCGTCCGTCACGCGCCGATCACCGGCTCCGGTCATATCGTCACCGGCGTGTCACCGCCGAACATCGCGGCAAGTAGGGCGGGTTAGGCGGGCGCCGCCTGCATGCCGCGCACCAGCTTGCCGGGCAGCACGCCGGTGGGCGTGCCCTGGCGATAGATCATCT
>CAZXXM010000417.1:0-3035 GCA_964644715.1 uncultured Salinisphaerales bacterium | reverse complement strand
CACGGCGGGCGCATCGCCCTCGTGCCCGCACACCGCGGCACCTGTTTCGAGATCACGCTGCCCGCCGCTGCGCGATAATTGGGAATGAATCCCTCCCCGCGTTCCGCGGCCGCCGTTGCGGTCGCCGCTGTCCTGTCCGGCCGCAGCCTCGACGACGTTCTCCCCCAGCACGACGTGGCCTTGTCGCCCGGCGATCGCAGCCTGCTGCGGGCGCTAACCTACGGCGTGCTGCGCGAGCACGGTTTCCTGGCGGCAATCGTGGCCCGGATGCTCAAGAGTCCGCTCACGGACGAGCCCCTGATCGCCGCGCTGATCGAGGTCGGGATCTACCAGCTGCGCTCGATGCGGGTGTCGCCGCACGCCGCAGTCAGCGAAACGGTCGACGCCTGCGAGATCCTCGGCGTGCCCGGCCGCCGCGCGCTGGTGAACGCGCTGCTGCGCCGCTTCCAGCGCGAACAAAGGGCGCTGGAGATCGCGGCCGCCGACGACGCCGCGCGCCGCTGGTCGCACCCGACCTGGATGGTCGATTCGATCCGCTGCGACTGGCCCGAAACCTGGGAACGCGTGCTCACCGGCGGCAACGAGCAGGGTCCGTTGACCTTGCGCGTGAATCGCCGACGCGTGTCCCGCGACGATTACATGGCCAAGCTGGGTGCCGCCGGGCTGAATGCCCGTGCGCTGGCCTTCGTCCCGGATGCGCTGGTGCTGGACAGCGCGGTGCCGGTGGAGCGTCTGCCCGGCTTCAATGACGGCGAAGTGTCCGTGCAGGATGCCTCGGCGCAGCTGGCGGCCGACCTGCTGCAGCTCGAAGACGGCCAGAACGTGCTCGACGCCTGCTGCGCGCCGGGCGGCAAGACGGCGCACGCGCTGGAGCGCGCAGATCTGAAGATGCTGGCGCTGGATCGCGATGTCGAACGCCTGGGACGCGTGCAGGAAAGCCTGTCGCGCCTGCGTCTGTCGGCGCAGGTGCTCGCCTGGGATGCCGGAATGCTGCGCGACCGCTGGGACGGCGGCTTCTTCGACCGCATCCTGCTCGACGCCCCCTGCTCGGGCACCGGCGTGATCCGCCGCCACCCGGACATCAAGTGGCTGCGCCGTCATGACGACATTCCGCGCATGGCGGCCGAGCAGCTGCGCCTGCTGAGCGGGCTGTGGCCGCTGCTCGCGCCCGGCGGCCGCCTGGTCTACGCGACCTGTTCGGTGCTCGCGGCCGAGGGCGAGGACGTGATCCGCAAATTCTTCCTGCAGCAGGCCGATGCGAAGCACGAGCCTATCGACGCCGCTTGGGGCGAGCCGCGCAAGTTCGGCCGCCGGATCGCGCCAGGTGGGGATTTCGATGGCTTCTACTACGCCTGCTTGCGCAAGACCGGCCGCGCTCCTGCGCAGACACCCACGGGATAGCGCCACGGGAACGGCCGGACGGAATCGGATCGCATCCCGGCCTCCGTCGTAGCAAGCTGCGGACATGACGCCGATTCGCACGTTCTTGCACCGCAACATGCCCGGGCGTAAGGTGCCGCTCGCCGCGGGGCAGGCAGACACCACGACGTGAAAATCATCATCCTCGGCGCAGGCCAGGTCGGCGCAACACTGGCCGAGAACCTCGCCAGCGAAAACAACGACGTCACCGTCGTCGACGCCGACGCCACCTTGCTCGGCGATCTCCAGGAACGTTTCGACATCGGCACCGTGCAGGGCTTCGCCTCGCACCCGGAAGTGCTGCGCCGCGCGGGCGCGGACGACGCCGACATGGTCATCGCGGTGACCGAGTCGGACGAGACCAACATGCTCGCCTGCAAGGTGGCCTACACGCTGTTCCAGACGCCGACGAAGATCGCGCGCGTGCGTTCGGCCGAGTACCTGTCCGAGGAGAAGCTGTTCGGGCAGGACGCGCTGTCGGTGGACCTGCACATCTCGCCCGAGCAGCTGGTCACCGACTACATCCACCGACTGATCGAATACCCGGGCGCGCTGCAGGTGGTCGATTTCGCCGACGGCCGCGTGCGCCTGGTCGGCCTGAAGGCCTATTACGGCGGGCCGCTGGTCTCGCGCCAGCTCAAGGAACTGCCGCAACACCTGCCGGGCATCGATGCACGCGTGGCCGCCATCTATCGCCGCGGTCGCCCGATCCTGCCCGAGGGCGACACGATCATCGAGGCCGAGGACGAGGTGTTCTTCATCGCCGCGGCCGAGCACGTGCCCAAGATGATGTCCGAGCTGCGCCGCATGGATCATCCCGTGAAGCGCGTGATGCTGGCGGGCGGCGGCAACATCGGTCTGCGCCTGGCCCGCGCACTCGAAGGCGAGGTGCAGGTCAAGGTCATCGAGCGCTCGCGCGAACGCGCGCGCTTTCTGTCCGAGCAGCTCACGCGCGCCACCGTGCTTTGGGGGGATGCGGCCAACGAGGAACTGCTGGTCGAGGAGAACATCGAGGACTGCGATGCCTTCTGCGCCGTCACCAACGACGACGAGGCCAACATCCTGTCGGCGATGCTGGCCAAGCGCCTGGGCGCCCGCAAGGCGCTGTCACTGATCAACCGCCTGTCGTACGTGGACCTGGTCGAGGGCGGCGCCATCGACATCGCGATCTCGCCGCAGCAATCCACGGTCTCCGCGCTGCTCGCGCACGTACGTCGCGGTGACATGGTGCGCGTGCATTCGCTCAGACGCGGCGCGGCGGAAGCGATCGAAGCCGTTGCGCACGGCGATCGCAAGAGCAGCAAGGTGGTCGGACGCCGCCTCGACGAGATCAAGCTGCCCAAGGGCACGACGATCGGCGCCATCGTGCGCGAGGACAAGGTGCTGATCGCGCACCACGACACCGTGGTCGAAGCCGAGGATCACGTGATCCTGTTCATCGTGGATCGCAAGCAGACCAAGGACGTGGAGAAACTCTTCCAGGTCGGCTTCAGCTTCATCTAGCGCCGGCGCCCCGTGGCTCCCTGGACCGTTCATCCAAGCTCGCGCATGCACCGCTTCGTCGCGGTGCAGAGAATCACGGGCATCCTGCTGATGCTGTTCAGCTTCACCATGGT
>CAZXXM010000416.1:0-3043 GCA_964644715.1 uncultured Salinisphaerales bacterium | reverse complement strand
CGTTCGTCGAGGCGCTCGACGCCGGGCCGATCGACCTGATGGGGCATTCACGCGGTGGGCACGTCGCCCTTCGACTCGCCCTGCGCGCGCCGCAGATTCTGCGGCGCCTGATCCTCGCCGAACCCGGCGGGTTTCCGGATGCCTCGTTCGGAACGGTCGACGGCCTCGACCCCGAACGGACGGCGCGGTGGCTGCGCGAAGCCGTCCGGCACATCGAGTCCGGCGACATCGATGGCGGCCTTGCGCTGTTCATCGACGGTGTCAGCGGGATTCCGATGTGGTCGCAAACCATTCCGAGCTTCAAGCGCATGGTGCGGGACAACGCGCACACCTTGCTCGGACAAGTCCGTGAAGCGCGGATGGCGTTTTCGCGCCCGCAACTCGAATCGCTGGAGATCCCGACCTTGCTGGTCGGCGGCGCGCTGACACCCTCGCCCTTTCCGCAGCTGCTCGACCTGATGCAGGCGCATCTGCCGCAGGTTCGGCGCGTGACGATTGCCGGTGCGCGCCACGCGATGAACCTCGCGGCGCCGCCGGCGTTCAACACGGCGGTGCTGGATTTTCTCCGGTGACCTGGCGGGCGCATGCCGACCGCCGGACGCAGCGGCGTGTTTACGCAAGACGGCCACAGCGAGTCGACGCAACATCAATGCTTTCGCTTTCCGACAGGAAGCGGCAAGTCCACGACGAATCCACCGGAGTCCCTGCATGAATGCGTTCGAACCCGTCGTGCCGATCGAAGCCATCACCGCGGAGTGGCTGACGACGGCGCTGCGGCAGGCCGGGCGGCTCGAGGCGAATCGCAAGGTCGTCGACGTCAGCTACCAGACCTGCGGCACCGGGCAGCTCGGCGATTCCTATCGTTTCAAGCTGAGCTACGACCAGGCCTGCGCCGCGCCGGCCACGCTGGTGGGCAAGTTCGCGTCCAAGGATCCGACGAGCCGTGAATTCGGTGCGCGCTCGGGCTTCTATCGCAGCGAGATCGGCTTCTACCGCGAGATCGCGCCGCAGCTCTCGGTCTCCACGCCCAAGGCCTTGCACGCGTCGCTGGCCGGCAACGACACCGACTTCGTACTGCTGATGGAAGACCTCGCCCCGGCACGCCAGGTCGACCAGCTGATCGGCTGCAGCGCGGACGAATCGGCGCGGGTGCTCGAGCAGGCCGCGGCCCTGCACGCGGCGAGCTGGCACGACGCCGGCCTCGCGGGGCAGGCCTGGCTCAAGGGTCCGGTCGGCATCTTCACGCAGGTGACGAACGACTTCGCTGCCGTCCTCAAGACGTTTCCGGAACTCTGCGGCGACCTCGTGCCGGAGCAGGATCTCGCTGAAGCCGCCCGCCTGATCGAGCACGCCGATGCCTGGAAACGGACGTTCAGCGATCCCCAGTGCCTGTGGCACATGGACCTGCGCGCGGACAACGTGCTGTTCGACGCGCACGACGGTCGCGTACCGGTGGTCGTGCTCGACTGGCAGGGTCTGGGCTTCGGCCGCGGCACGATCGACGTCGCCTACTGGCTGGGCACGAGCATGGCCGTCGAGCACCGTCGCGCGCACGAGCGGGACTTGGTGGCCCACTATCACGAGGCGCTGGTCGGGCGCGGCGTGAAGGATTACAGCGCCGAGCGCTGCTGGGACGACTATCGGCTGCATGCCATCCACGGCTTGCAGGTCGGCGTCTTCGGCCTGGGCGCGGTGAAGCGGACCGAGCGCGGCGACCGGATGTGGCAGCGCTGGATCGAACGGACGGCGACGCAGGTCCGCGACCTGCAGAGTTTCGACGTGCTCGCACGGGCCTGAGCGCATATTCCGGAGCGTTCTGCATGGGCATCTCGCACTTCGGATGACCGATCCGAATCGCGCGACGATGGACCCGCTCCAGGTTTTCCTTTTGCGGTCGGCAGCGGGTCTCCTGTTCTAAGATCGCGGATGAGTGCGAGCCCGCTGTATCGACCGATGCCCGCGAACCCGCGAGGGCGCGACTTCGTCGTCGGCGATCTTCACGGCCAGCAGGCGATGCTCGACTGCCTGCTGCAGCACGTCGCGTTTCGGGAAGAAGAGGATCGCCTGTTCTCGCTCGGCGACCTCGTCGATCGCGGACCCGACAGCGATGCCCTGATGCATCGCTTCGCGACCCGTCCGGGCCACTTCGCCATCCGGGGCAACCACGAGTCCCTGGTGCAGGCGGCCCGCCGCAACGAGGTGTTCGAGAAAATCTGGGAACGCAACGGCGGACGGTGGGGGCGCAGCCTGCCGCCGGGGCGGCTCGACGAAATCGATGCCTTCATCGACACCCTGCCCTACGCCATCGAGCTGACGCTGCAGGACGGCCGCCGCATCGGTCTGATCCACGCGGAGGTCAAGCCCGGTGCGGACTGGCAGGACATCCGCGAACTGGCTGCCCGGTTCGAGGACACGATCGACGACGGCGCTAGCACGCTTGCCGCCAGCGCGCTGTGGGGGCGACAGCGTCACCGCGTCATGGACTTCGTCGTCAACGCGCCCGAGGGCACGAGCCTGACGCCGGAGGAACGTAAGATCGTCGCCTTGCGGCTGCGTCCCATCGACGGCATCGACCTGGTCTACGTGGGGCACACGATCATCGGAAGCCGCAGGCCGATGCGCATCGGCAATACGCTGTTCGTCGACACCGGGGCCTACCTCGCCACCGGGCGTCTGACCCTGGTCGAGCCGCTGCACGACCGCTACTGGCAGGTCATGGCCGGCGACAAGCCCAAGCTTCTCAAGGGCGGCCCGCGAAAGCTGCCCGACGCGATACCGGTTCCCGAAGCCTACCTGCAAGAGGCCTGAGCACCTGCTCGAGCCCTCGAGCCTGTGACGAACGCGCCCGGCAATTTGCCCGCCGCTACGCAAGCGGGCTCGCAAAGCGCGCCGTCCGCCCGCTCCCTCCAGCCACTTCCCGAGCGCCTCGTCGACGCCTCGCGATGATGGGCGAAACCCCGTGTTTTCGGCCTGGAATCAGCGACTCCACCGGCGTCTGCACGCCGCACGCAGCGGCCGGTGCGCCGTGGCATTCATCGTGCAA
>CAZXXM010000415.1:0-3063 GCA_964644715.1 uncultured Salinisphaerales bacterium | reverse complement strand
GGCCGGCGCATCCGCGGCGATGCCGATCGCGGCGCCGGCCGCCGCGGAAACGGCTCCCGCAGCCGGCGGCAGGTTCGTCGCCGGGGGTGTGGTCAGATCGACCGGAGCGGTCGGCCTGGCACTCGTGGCGGCCGCCGTCGCGGGCGCGGCGGCGGACGGGTTCACCGGCGGCTGCGTCGGAATCTCGCCGGGCAAGGCCAGTCCGAGCTCCGCCCACAGAGACGACACCGCGTCGGCGGACGCATCCGAACTTTCCGGGAGCGATCTCTCGGCCAGCGGCGGCAGGTCGGAATCCGGCAACTCACTGCCGCCCTGCGTCAGCAGGGCCATCAAGTGTGCGAGGTCGGAAGCGAAGTCCGAAGGCTTAGCCGCCGCCGGCGACAGCGCGCTCCAGACCGGGGATGCACCGGGCGTCCCCGGCAGGCCCGCGGTGGCAGCGGCGGCGACCATCGTCGCCTTGATCGGTGAACCTTCCATGCCGGCCCTTTCAGTTCGCGGAACGATCGGTCGAACGACCGAACGCGAGGGTCGCGAATTCGTCCATCTGCTTCTGGGAATGCTGTTCCACGATCCGTGCCTCGCGGTCGGTCGCGGCGACGAGCAGCGCGTCGAACTTGCGTTGCCCGGCGCGGCGTTCGAGCCAGCACTTCGTGGATTCGCGCAGCACTTGCGCCGCCGCTTCGACGGTGCGCGATTGCTGGCGTTCCGCCTCGTTGAGCCGCGCCAGAAACAGCTCGCGGTTCGCGATCAGGCCCGGCTTCTGCGGCAGCGGCCGCGAGCGGTACTCGTCGACGTAACGGCGCAGTTCGAGCAGGCGGGTCTCCTGCTCGTTGAGTCCGCTGCGGCTGCGCGCGACGTCTTCGGCGGCCTGACCGGTACGCGACTCGGCGAGGCGGGTCAGGACGTCGAGGCGCTGGGTGCTCATCGTCATGTCGGAATCCTTCTGCAGGGAAAGCCGTTATCGGTCCAGCGGCCTATCGGGGGGCAGCCGAAGCACCGGCGGACGGCGCGGGACCGGAAGCCGGTGATCCGAAGAGCGCGGCCAGACGGACATGACTCTCGACCGTCCCGGCGCCCTCCTCCGCGTTCTGCTGAAGAAAGGCTTCCATGGCCGGCCAGGCGGCGATCGACGCGTCGACCCTCGGATCCGAGCCTTTCTGGTAGGCGCCGATCGCGATCAGGTCGCGGTTCTGGCGGTACGCCGAGTAGAGCTGCCGGAAGCGGCGAGCGGCCGCTTGCTGCTCCGCCGTCGTGATGTCGGTGGCCACGCGCGAGACCGAGGCTTCGATATCGACGGCCGGATACAGGCCGGCGTCGGCGACTGCACGCGACAGCACGATGTGGCCGTCGAGGATGCCGCGCGCGGTGTCGGCGATCGGATCGTTCGGGTCGTCGCCCTCGGTCAGCACGGTGTAGACCGCCGTGATCGAGCCGCCTCCGGGCATGCCGTTGCCGGCGCGCTCCACCAGCGCCGGCAGGCGCGCGAACACCGACGGCGGATAGCCACGCGTCGTCGGCGGCTCGCCGACGGCCAAGCCGATCTCGCGGGCGGCCTGCGCGAAGCGCGACAGCGAATCCATCAGCAGCAGCACGTGCCGTCCTTCGTCGCGGAAGGCTTCGGCGATCGACGTGGCCAGCCAGGCGCCCCGCATGCGCTGCAGCGGCGGACGGTCCGCCGGTGTCGCGACGATGACGGCGCGCTTGAGGCCTTCGGCGCCGAGGTTCTTGTCGATGAACTCGCGCACTTCGCGACCGCGTTCGCCGACCAGGCCGACGACGACGACATCGGCCTGCGTGAAGCGCGTCATCATGCCGAGCAAGGTCGACTTGCCGACGCCGGTGCCCGCGAACAGGCCCAGGCGCTGGCCGCGTCCCACCGCCAGCAGCGAGTTGATCGCGCGCACGCCGACGTCGAGCGGCTCGCGGATCGGCTCGCGCAACAAAGGATTGATGCTGGTCGCCCGCAGCGACTTGCGCGTGATGTCGCGCAGGCGGCCGAGACCGTCGAGCGGCTGGCCCTCGGAGTCGAGCACGCGACCGAGCAGGCCGGCGCCCACCGGAAATTCGGCGCGACGCGTCAAGGGCACGACGCGGGCGTTCGGCAGCAGGCCGTGCATGTCGCCAGCCGGCATCAGGAAGGTGCGATCGCCGGAGAAGCCGACCACCTCGGCCTCGATGCTGGAATGATCTGCCGCATCGATGCGGCAGCGGCCCCCGATCTGCATGTTCAGGCCGGCCGCTTCCAGGGTCAGGCCGACGACGCGCTTGAGCGTGCCTTCGACGACGACGGTGTCGTGCTCGCGCACGCGCCGCGTGCGGTCTTCGAGCGTGCGCAGCAGGCGCGCGTTGCGGATGGAAGCGAAGGCGTTCATGCGAGGCGCGCCGGGCGGCACGAAAATCCTTCAACGCAAAGGCGCAAAGGGAAACGAGGGGACGCAGAGAAAATCAACAACAAAAACCTTGCCACCTTTCGTTTCCCTTTGCGCCCGTGCATTGAAAACGTCTGAACACCAGGGACGGCAGATTTCTTCATGCCGGATCCCCCAGCAGTCGCTGTGCCAGCTGCGCCTGCCGCGTATCCAGGCGCGCGTCCACGCGCGAGGTGTCCGATTCGACGATGCAGTCGCCCGGCATCATCTTGCGGTCGGCGACGATGACCCAGCTCTCGCCGCCCTCCTCAGACGTCAGGTGTTCGTTGACCACCCGCGCATCGTCCGGATGCAGTCGTACGCGCAGGCCGCGCACCGGCTGCGCCAGGTGGCTCACGGCGTCGCGCACGATGCCGAGCATCTTGGTGGGGTCGGCGACGAGTTCCTGCTGCACCAGCCGGCGTGCGAGCTCGAGCATCAGTGCCACCAGCGCCTGCTCGGTCCTGCCGTCCAGCTCGGCCACCGGGGCCGCCATGTGGGCGAGCACCGCGCGAAGCTGCTGCGCCTCGGCCGCGACGTCCGCCATGCCCTGCGCCCGGCCCTGGGCGTAGCCTTCCGCGTATCCGCGTTCATGGCCTTCGCGCGCGGCCTGGGCCTCCAGGTCCTCGAGATGCGCGGCCGACGGCGGCGGCGT
>CAZXXM010000414.1:0-3072 GCA_964644715.1 uncultured Salinisphaerales bacterium | reverse complement strand
TCGATGAACGCCTGCGGGGCGTTCTCGATGCCTTCGATCACCTGCTCGGTGAAGCGGAGCTTCCCCTGTGCCAGCCAGGCGCCCATCTCGGCCAGGAACTCGCCGTAGTAGCGCTCGTAGTAGTCGATGATGACGAAGCCCTGGATCTTGATCTGGCGCACCAGCATCGTGCTCAGCAGCGCCGGCGTGCGATCGGGTCCCGGGGAGACGTTCTGGCCGTCGTACCAGGCGATCAGGCCGCACAGCGGGACGCGCGCGCCCACGTTCAGCAGCGGCAGCGCGGCTTCCAGCACGGCGCCGCCGACGTTGTCGAAGTAGACGTCGATGCCCTGGGGGCAGGCAGCCTTCAGCTGCTGCTTGAAGTCCGGCGCGTGATGATCGATGCACACGTCGAAGCCCAGCTCCTCGACCGCGTGGCGGCACTTCTTCGCACCGCCGGCGATGCCGACGGCGCGGCATCCGCGCAGCTTCGCGATCTGGCCGACGACGGCGCCCACGCCGCCGGTGGCGGCGCCGACGACGACGGTCTCGCCCGCCTTGGGCTCGCCGATCTTCAACAGGCCGTAGTACGCGGTGAAACCCGGCATGCCCATCACGCCGAGCGTCCACGAAGGATTGGGCATCGCGCGGTCCAGCGGGTTGACGCCGGTTCCGTCGGACAAGGCGTACTGCTGCCAGCCGGTGAACGCCAGCACCAGGTCGCCTTCCTTGAACCGGGCATGGTGCGAGGTCTCGACGCGGCAGACCGTGCCGCCGCACATGGGCTCGCCGATGCCGACCGGCTCGGCGTACGAGGGGCCGTCGTTCATGCGCAGGCGCATGTAGGGGTCGAGCGAGAGATAGAGCGTCTTCAGGCGCATCTGTCCCGGTCCGGGCTCGGGAATCGCGGCATCCTCGACGCGGAAATGCTCGAGCGTGGGAGCGCCGGCAGGGCGCTGGGCCAGAACGACGCGCTTGCTCTTCGCAGCAGGGGATGACATGCGGATGGACTCCGGTGATGAATGCAGGACGGGGCGCCGGCGAGGGGCGCGGGATCAGGCGACTTCGAATTCGTCGAGCCGCAGCGCGCGCAGTTCCTCGCGAAATCGCGCGCCGCTGAATGGCCAGGCCGAGGGGACGCCGTTCTCGCCGATGTACCAGCTCGTGCAGCCGCTGACCCAGATCGTGTCGGGCATCGCGGCGCGCACGCGCGCGTTGAACGCGTGGGTGGCGGACGCGGTCGGCGTGAGCGTCTTCAAGGTTCCGCGCTGGATCGTGCGGATGCACTGCAGGATGTAGTCGATCTGCGTCTCCGCGATGCTGATCGCGGAGAAGTTTCCGATCGGGCTCTGCGGCCCCAGCGTCATGAAGAAATTCGCGAAGCCCGGAACGCTGACGGTGCGGTGCGCCACCGGCCCGTCGGACCAGGCCTCGGCCAGGGTCCGGCCGGCGGCATTGGTCAGCTTCAGCGGACGGAAATAGGCGTGGGCGTCGAACCCGGTTGCATAGACCAGCGCATCGGCCTCGTGCAGGCGCCCGTCGCGAGTGACGATGCCGCGTGCCTCGATGTGATCGATGTCATCGGTCACCAGGTCGACGTTGGAGCGCTGGATCGCCGGGTAGAAATCCACCGACATCACCATGCGCTTGCACAGCGGTGCGTAATCCGGCGTCAGCTTGCGGCGCAGGTCCGGATCCTTGACGCGACTCAGATTCCAGCGACAGACCCAGCTCAGCAGCCGACGCTGCCATCCGGGCTGGATGACGGCTCGCGCGAACGTGCGCTCGAACGCGGTGCGATAGAAGTAGTAAGTGAACCGGGCCAGCGACGGGAACCAGGACAGCAGGCGGCGCTCGATGGCGGAGTAGCTGCGGTTCGGCAGCGGAAAGATCCACTGCGGCGTACGCAGGAAGACCTTGAGTTGTAGCGGTCGCGTCGCCAGCGAGGCGATGATCTGCGCGCCGGTGGAGCCGTTGCCGATGATGGCGACGCGCTTGCCGTTCAGATCGACGTCGTGGTTCCAGCGGGCGGAGTGGAACGAGGGGCCGGCGAAGTCGTCGCGACCCTTGATGTTCGGGAAGCGCGGATGGTGGAGCAGTCCGCAGCAGGCGACGACGACGTCGGCTTCGAGCGCTTCGCCGTCGCGCATCCGTAGGTGCCAGCGCTGTCCGTCGTGACGGCCGTCGACGACCTCCTTGTCGAAGGAGATGAAGCGGCGCAGCCGGTACTTGTCGGCGACGCGCAGCAGGTATTGCTGGATCTCCTGCCCCTGCGGCAGGCGGCTGCTCCACCCCGGGTTGGGCTCGAAGCTGTAGGTGTAGTAATGCGACGCGATGTCGCAGGCGATGCCCGGATAGGTGTTCTCGCGCCAGGTGCCGCCCAGCTCGGAAGCCTTGTCGAAGATGCGGAAATTCTCGATGCCGGCTTCGAGCAGCTTGATCGCCATCAACATGCCGGACATCCCGGCCCCGATGATCACGACGCGTGGTGCGCGTCCGGCTTGCGGTGAGTCGTTCATGAGATCGGGGCCGGAGACCGGCTCAGAGGACTTCAAAGATGTCGTAGACCACCTGGCCGCCACCGAAACGGGTGATCTTGCCGATGGCCAGGATGTTGTTGAGCCAGCCGTACTTCACCGACGCGGTCTCGAAGTACGGAGCGCTGCGGAAGTACATCTGGCTGCCGGGAATGACCTCGCCGGACGCGAGGCGAGGACCCAGGCCCTCATCCATGCGGAACACGCCGTTGTAGTGGCAGTAGATCGGTTCGCCGTCGTCGGTCATGAAGACCAGGCGCACGTCGAGCTTCCAGTTGCCGTTGTCCTGGATGCGCACCCAGTCGCCGCTGGGGTTGATGACCTTGGCCTTGATGCGCGGGCTGTCGATGCTCGCTTCGAGCACGTTGAAGACCCACAGCGACGGCGTGATGACGGTGGGCGCGGGAATGGATCCACGCAAGGTCATCAACCAGCGCGTTTCGAGTTTGGGTTCGGACATCGTCTGCATCTCCTGTATGGCCTGTTAACGCGATATCGGTCGCTGGGGCACCCCGAAGGGGCGGGGCCGCTTTGGCGCATCGCTGCGTCTCTCGTT
>CAZXXM010000413.1:0-3073 GCA_964644715.1 uncultured Salinisphaerales bacterium | reverse complement strand
GGTTCTGCGTGGCCGAATCGTTGTCGTCGTCGGCGACGACCGGCTCGCCGTCGAGATCCTCGACCACCTCTTCGCCGTCGTCTTCCTCCTCGCACAGGAACGGCGCATTGCCCGGCTCTTCGCAAGCCTCGAACTCGGTGCCGTCGCCGTTGAACGTGCGGGTGCGGTTGCGCCGGTAATAAGTGCCGGCGGAGACGGTGACGTCGCCGTCCATCTTGCGACTGCCGTGCAAATTGACGAGCGCGAGCTTCGGCTTGGTCTGGTCCGGGTAGGTGAACACCGCGTCACGACCTTCCTCGTCGAGCAGTTCGAGCGGCGCTGCACCGTTTCCGCGCAGGCGATTGCCCGCCGTGTTCAGGCTCAGGTCGAGCTGCGTGGCCTCGTCCGGCAGCCAGGTGCCGCGAGCGAACAGCCGCGTGGCGCGGCTCTTCGAATGATCGCGCCAGCCGTCCTCCCGGAACGTTTCGCCCGACAGGTACAGCGCCAGTTCCTTGGTGGCCACGCCGTACTCGGCGCTCAGGCCGCGACGGCCGAACTCGCCGGCGCTCAGCTGCACGCCCAGGCCGGGTGCATCGAAACCGGTCTTGGTCGTCAACGCGAGCGCACCGCCCAGCGTGTTGCGGCCGAACACGGGGTTCGATCCCGGGACCAGGTCCGCGCGTGACAGCGCGATCAGCGGAATCAGGTCGAAATTCACGGTGTCGCCAAAGGCTTCGTTGACTCGCACGCCGTCCTGATAGACGGCCAGGCCCTGCGGCAGACCGAGCAGCGGCGAGATCGAATAGCCGCGATAGAACAGGTCCGGCTGAAACGGATTACCGGTGGCATCGGTGCTGAACACGCTGCCCAGTTCCTGCAGCGCGTCGCCGATGGCGCGATGTCCTGCGCGCGTCAGATCGTCGGAGTCCAGTGACTGTGCATTGCCGACCGCGCGCTGCGCATCGCCGTGTGCAGGCCCGATCGGCGAGCTGGCGAAAATCTCGATGGTGTCGATTTTCTCGGCTTTTGCAGGCTCCGCCGCGATCAGCGCGAGCAGGACGAGTGCCGGCCATGCTGCCGTTCTCAGGTGCGGTTTCATGTTCTCCCCTTCCGGTCTGGTGCCGGCTTGCGCACCAGGGCGCAACTCCGATCGTTGAGCGTCGCAACTGCCGCCGCGACGCGAGCGATTAGGGAATGCCGCGTGCGACGGTGCAATGCTTGCGCGGTGCTTCGGGACTTTTTCCCGAGCCCTCGTTTCAGGGCGACCGCGTCCGACCCCATACCGGGACAGATTGCAACCTTCATGACGCAAAAAAAGCCTGAAAATAGGCGTTGGCGTGAGCGCGGACATGCACTACATTCCGCGTGCCCGCGAAATTTCGCGCCGGGCACCGCACCGAACCCCGCGGAACTCCCGTTCATCTACTGGAAATCAAAGAATGGCCAAGAGCAAGAAGACGACCGCTGCACCCAAACCCATCAAGGATGCACTGAGCAAGTCGGCCCTCGTGGCCCACATCGCCGAAACCGCCGAAGTCGCTGCCAAGGACGTGCGCGCCGTGTTCGCCGCCCTGGAAGGCGCCGTGGCCGGTTCGATCAGCAAGAAGGGCGCTGGCTCCTTCGTGCTGCCGGGCCTGCTGAAGATCACCTCGGTCAGCGTGCCGGCCAAGCCCAAGCGCAAGGGCATCAACCCGTTCACGAAGGAAGAACAGTGGTTCGCCGCCAAGCCGGCGACCGTCAAGGTCAAGGTCCGTCCGCTGAAGAAGCTGAAGGACGCTGCACTCTGATCGGCTGAAGAATGAAGGCATGCGGCGCTGCGCGCCGATGCCTTCGCCGACGTTCCGACGGATTCCGCAGGCTCGTGCCTGCGGAATCCGCTCGATGAGCCACACCGCAACACCCTTTCCCGAGCGGACCCGAGACCCCTGACGGTCCCGTCCTGCCTCCGGATCCCCGCCCGAGACCGCGATTCCTGCGCCAGGCCGCGGACGCGTCTCCCGAACAAGAACACCTCGTTCTCCAGGAGTCTCCCGTGATGCGTTCGATCCTGTTCGTCCCTGCGGACAGCGAGAAAAAGCTCGCCAAGGCCGCCGGCAGCGGCGCCGACGCGCTGGTGCTCGACCTCGAAGATGCCGTGCTGCCCGACCGCAAGCCGCAGGCGCGCGAGATGATGCAGGCCTACCTCGGCGCCCAGTCCGACCGCAGCCGCCTGTGGGTCCGCGTCAACGACATGACCTCGGGCGAAATCCTGCGCGACCTCGCCAAGGTGGTCCCGGCGCGTCCGGCCGGCATCCTGTTCCCAAAGGTGAAGGGGCCGGAAGACCTCGAAGTCCTCGGTCATTACCTCGACGCGCTCGAAGCCGAGCACGGCCTCACGCCGGGCCAGATCCGCGTCTGCGCGATCATCACCGAGACGCCGGCCGCGATGCTGCGCATGGGCGAGATCGCCAGGCAGGCGCACCCGCGCGTCAGCCACGTCGCCTGGGGCGGTGAGGACCTGAGCGCCGCGATGGGAGCCGGCGATCCGCGCACGCCCGAGGGCGCATGGCGTCCGATGTACGAATACGCGCGCAACCAATGCCTGCTGGTCGGCCACGCGATGGGCGTCGAAGTGCTCGACACCGTCTACGTGAACTTCAAGGATCCCGAAGGCCTGAAGAAGGCCTGCCTGCAGTCGCGCTACGACGGCTTCACCGGCCGCATCGCGATCCATCCCGACCAGGTGGCCGGCATCAACGAAGCGTTCACGCCCACGCAGGCCGAACGCGACATGGCCCAGCGCATCGTCGATGCGTTCAAGAGCGGCGCCGGCGCGGTGTCGATCGACGGGAAGATGTACGACATTCCGCATCTGAAGGCGGCGCGAAGAATGTTGGCGAGCTGATCCCGTAGCCCGGACGCAGTCCGGGGCGTCACTCGCAAACCGAGCCGCAACCCCGGACTGCGTCCGGGCTACGAAAAGGCCGGCATCGCAAGATGCCGGCCTTTTAATTTGCAATGTGCCGCCGCTTACATGTTCCGCCGATACCGCCCGCCCACCTCGAACAGCGTCTGCGTGATCTGGCCCAGCGAGCACACGCGCACCGCGTCCATC
>CAZXXM010000412.1:0-3077 GCA_964644715.1 uncultured Salinisphaerales bacterium | reverse complement strand
CCGCCCGATTCACCCACCTGGATGCTCCGGTCCAGCCGCATCAGGCCCTCGCTGTCGAGCGAGTCCGGCTCGAGTCCCGACACGACGCGGGTGCGCTCGGCGGGCAGCGATTGAAGCGGATAGATGCAGACCTGGGCATCGCCGGTCGACGGGCTCGCCGGAGCCAGTTCCAAGGCGTTGACCGCGTGAGGAAGAAAGCCGCTCCAGATGTTCATCGTCTCGAGGTCTTTCGGAACCAGCAGCGCAACGTTGCTCTGCGGATCCACGTATAGAACGCGCAGTTCGACCAGGCTGACGACGAAGATCCGGTCGGCGTCGGCGACGACGTTGGCCGGCGTCGCGTAGACCCATCGCTTCTTGTCGAGCAGCACGGCCGCGCCCAGGCCCTGGGACGGAACGCCGGCTTTGTCCATCAGCCGCAACGGGAACACGCTCTCGCGACATTCGGCGCCGAGCGCCAGCACGGACCAGCTGCAAGCGACCAGCGACAGCACCAGCGCGTAGAGACGTTTCATTGCGTAGAGCGAAACCTCGTTGTTCCGATGGACGCCAGCTTATCGCGGCCGCGGTCTCGACGAACCGGTGCCGGCTGAGCGGAGCGGATGTACAGCCGGGCGGACCGGCATCTGTCTGCGCGCCGATGGCGCGGCGTCATTTCTTGCGAAGTGCACGATCGACCCGTCGTGCGTCAGGTGCGGGATGACTCACGCGCCGTCACCAACCTCCCCAGCTTCGGCGCCAGCCAGATCTCGAAATCGTCGATCACTTCGTAGACGACCGGCACCAGCACCAGCGACAGCACCGTCGAACTGATCAGGCCGCCGATCACGGCGATCGCCATCGGAACGCGGAACTCCGAGCCTTCGCCAAAGCCCATCGCCGTGGGCAGCATGCCCGCGGCCATCGCGAACGTGGTCATGACGATCGGACGCGCGCGTTCCCGGCAGGCTTCGATCAGCGCGTCCCGCTGCGTGGCGCCCGCGCGCTCGGCCTCGATCGCGAACTCCACCAGCAGGATCGAGTTCTTCGCAGCCACGCCCATCAGCATCAGCAGCCCGATCAGCGCCGGAAGGTCCAGCTCGGACTGCCCGATCAGCAGCGCGAGAAAGGCGCCAGCCAGCGACAGCGGCAGGGCGGCGAGGATCGTCGCGGGCTTGAAGAAGCTGCGAAACAGCAGGACGAGTACCGCGAAGATCATGCCGATGCCGGCCAGGATCGCGTTGCCGAAACTGTTGAACAGGTCGGCCTGGTCCTCGCTCTGGCCGAATGCGGGCTTGGTCACGCCGGGCGGAAGTTTCTGCAGGATCGGCAGCTTGTCTATCAAGGCCGAGGCCTGGCCCAGCGACACGCCGTTGAGTTCGGCCTCGAGCGTGGCACGGCGCTCACGATCGTAGCGTTCGATGCGCGTCTCGCCGGCCTGGAAGGTGAGATCCGCGACGGCGGACAGTGGCACGTTGCCGCCGCTGACCGTAGGCACGCGCAGCGCGCCCAGGGCGTTCAGATCGGCGCGGGCCTTGCCGGGCAGGCGCACGCGGATGACGAGGCGCTGCGTGCCGGTGTTGTACTTGGCGGTGTTGGCGTCGACGTCACCGATCGTGGCAACGCGCGCGATCGTGGCGATGGCCTCGGGCGTCACGCCCAGGCGCGCCGCTTCGGCTGGCTTGAGCTTGATCACGAGATCGGCGCCGGCGCGCGGCGTGGCCTGGTGCACGTTGGCGAGTTGCGGCAGCGTGCGCATCTCGCGCTCGAGTTGCAACGCGGTGGTGGTGAGCAGTTCGCCTTCTTCGCTCGATAGCAGGACCTGCAAGGTTGTGCTGCCGCCTTCGCCGCTCTGGCCGAAGCCGAGCCGCACGTCGGGAATGGCGTAGAGCAGCGGCCGGATCGATTCCTGGAACGCCTGCGTGCTCATGTCCCGGTCCGCATGCAGCAGCACCGTGATGCGGCCGAATCCGCGGTTCTCCTGCGGCGCCACCGTCGCGAACACGGTCTCCACCTGCGGTCGCTTCTGCAGCGCCCGCGTCAGCAGGTCGGTGGCGTGGCGCGTGTCTTCCAACGTGGTGCCGGGCGCGGCCTCGATGTTCATCTGCACGATGCCGTTGTCGGTGGGCGGCGTGAAGCCGGTGGGAATGAACGTGGCCAGGAACAGCGAGCCGATGAACAGGCCCAGGCCCGCGAGCATCGACAGCCAGCGATGGTTGAGCGCGAAATGCAGCGCGTTGCGATAGAAACCGGTGAACGGCTTGCGTGGATGCGGATCGCTGGAAGGCGCCATGAAGTAGGCGGCCATCAACGGCGTGAGCATGCGCGCCACCAGCAGCGAGAACAGCACGGTGACGGCGACGGTGAGACCGAACTCGTAGAAGAACTGGCCGATCAGGCCGCCCATCATCGACACCGGCAGGAACACGACGACGATCGTCATCGTCGTGGCCAGCACGGCCAGGCCAATGGAATCGGCGCCTTCGATCGAGGCGTCGTACGGCGACTGACCGGCCTGGATGCGCTTCTGGATGTTCTCGATCTCGACGATGGCGTCGTCCACGAGAATGCCGATGACCAACGTCAGTGCCAGCAGCGTGATCAGGTTCAGGCTGAAGCCGAGAATCGCCATGACGGCGAAGCTGGGAATCAGCGAGATCGGCATCGCCAGCGCCGTGATCACGGTGGCGCGCCAGTCGCGCAGGAACACCAGCACCACCACGGCGGCCAGCGCCATGCCTTCGAGCAGCGAGGCCACCGTGGCGTGGAAACTGTTCCGCGTGTTGGTGGCCGTGGAGATGATCCGCTGGAAACGCACGTCCGGGTACAGCCTTCCCAGTGCCTCGACGGCGCGGTCGGCATGCGTCTCCACCATCACGTCGGACGCGGAGTTCGACTTCGAGACCTGGAAGCCCACCACCGGCACGCCGTCGAGCAGCGCAAAACCCGTGCGTTCGGCGGCGCCGGCGTTGACGTTGGCCACATCGGACAGCCGCACCGTGCGCCCGTCGCCGGTGGGGATGATCGTGCGGCGCAGTTCCTCCACGCTCTCGGCCGCGGCCAGCACGCGCACGGTCTGTTCGCGGCCGCCGATCTGC
>CAZXXM010000411.1:0-3095 GCA_964644715.1 uncultured Salinisphaerales bacterium | reverse complement strand
CGCCGCCGCACGGGCCGCTTCGCGCTGCGCCGTCGCGGCCGCGATACGCGCTTCCCGCGCCTTCCAGAGTGCGACTGCCGATGTCGCCAACACCGCGGAGGTCACGACCGCCACGAGCGTCGCGGCCTGTCGATGGCGCATCGCGACGCGCCGCAGCGCCCTCCCGAAGGAATCGGGACGCGCCCGTACGGGGCGGTCCTCAAGATGACAGCGCAGATCGTCGGCGAACTCCGTTGCAGATCGATACCGACGTTCCGGTTCGCGCTGCAGCGCGAGCGCGACGATCGCGTCGAGATTTCCCCGCAGCGCCCGCGCGTGGATCGGCGCATCGGCGCGTGCGGCGGCGACATGGCTCGGCGAAGGCGGCTCCGCACGAAGCTGGCGCTCTCGCATCAACGACAGGGAGGCCTGCGACCGATGCCAGGGCCGCTCGTCCGTCAGCAGTTCGAACAACAGAAGGCCCAGCGCGTACACATCGGAGGCCGGCGTCACCGTTTCGCGCGCGAACTGCTCGGGTGCAAGGTGCGCTAGCGTCATCGGGTTCCGCGTACGGCACGCGTCCAGGTCGTCTTCGCGCCGCAGAACGGCTACGCCCAGGTCCAGCACCCTGCATCGGCCTTCGGCATCCACCAGCACCTTGTGCGGCGCCAGGTCGCGATGCGTCAGAAGGTTGCGATGCGCGTAGTCCATCGCCTCGCAAACCTGCAGAAACAGGTCCAGCCGCTGGGACAAGGTCGCGCGCTTTTCGCGGCACCACGCCACCAGCGGAATACCCTCGATCCACTCCGTGACGATGAACGGGCGACCGTCGTCGGTGAAACCCGCGTCGAGCATCTTCGCGATCCCTGGATGGTCGAGCCGGGCCAGGACGCTTCGCTCTTCGTCGAAGCGGTCGATCGTCTGCGCTGCGTGGAGACGGATCAGTTCGAACACGCCCGGCGGCTTGAGACCGCCATCGACGCGTTCCGCTCGATAGATCGCTCTTGATTCGTCGGCTGTGATCGGGAACTCGAGCCGCCACGCTCCCACCAGCGTGCCGGCCGCAAGGCGCTCGGGCGCGGTCTTGCCCGGCACGGTCGTGAACGGCGAAGCGTGGACATCGGGGTGCGACGCGTCAGCCTGATCGATCAGCCGGCTCACGTGCCGACGCAGCCAGTCGTCGGTTCCCGTGCGTTGATCCAGCCAAGCTCCGCGCAGCCCCGGCGGCTGCATCATCGCTTCGTCGAACAAGGCCTCGATCCGCGTCCAGGACGCGGCGCTCATCCGCTCGTCCAACTCGAACTCCTGGTCACGGGATCACGATGGCGACTCGCCGCGATGTCGTGCCGCGGATCCGTAGCCCGCACGAAGTCCGGGCGGCCCCACCTGGCATCGCACGCTTCCAGGACAGCGTCCGGGAAGCAGCGAGATGTGCGTTTCAGGCCGTCTTGGCCAACCGGTCACGGCGCTGCGCAACACTGCCGGCCAAGCCCCGCAGCACCTCGACGCTATCGTCCCAGTGAATGCAGGCATCCGTGACGCTCTGGCCGTAGACCATCTTGTCGCGCGGCCCGATGTCCTGACGTCCCTCGACGAGATGCGACTCGATCATCACACCGATCACGCGCGTCTCGCCGCCGGCGATCTGCGCACCCACGTCCTGTCCGACGACGACTTGTCGCTTGTGCTGCTTGCTCGAGTTGGCGTGACTGAAGTCGACCATGATCTGAGGCTTGAGACCGCCTTTGACCATGGCCGTGCTCGCAGCCTCGACGCTGGCTGCGTCGTAGTTCGTACCCGAGCTACCGCCACGCAGGATGATGTGGCAGTCCTCGTTGCCAGCGGTTTCGAAGATCGCGACTTCGCCGTTGTTGGTCATCGAAAGGAAGCGATGAGGCGAACGTGCCGACAGGCAGGCGTCCACGGCCACCTTCACGCTGCCGTCGGTGCCGTTCTTGAACCCGACCGGGCAAGACAGGCCGGACGCCATCTCGCGATGCAGCTGAGACTCGGTGGTGCGCGCGCCGATGGCGCCCCAGGCCACCAGATCGGCGAGATACTGCGGCGTCAGGATGTCGAGAAACTCGACCCCTGCAGGGATTCCCATGTCGTTGAGATCGAGCAACAGCTTGCGGCCGATCCGCAGGCCGCGATCGATGTCGTACCCGTCGTTGAGGTCGGGATCGTTGATCAGACCTTTCCAGCCCACCGTCGTGCGCGGCTTCTCGAAATACACGCGCATGACGATCAGCAGGTTCTTCTTCAGCTGCTCCCGCAAGACCTTCAGACGCGTCGCGTACTCCATCGCGGCCTTCGGATCGTGGATCGAACAAGGTCCGACGACCACCAAAAGGCGCTCGTCGCGGCCGGCGAGAATGTCCTGGATCTCGCGGCGCGTCTGCAGCACGGTCTGCGCAGCCGCATCGGAAAGCGGCAGCTCGGACTGCACCTGGGCAGGCGTGGAGACCGCGCGGATGGAGCGAATACGGGTGTTTTCGGTGACCGGCTTCATGACTCGTTGCTAGCACGTCGGGGGGCGCGAATGCTAGCAAAACCGCCTCCCGCGCGATGCAGTGACCCTGGAGTGCCTCTGGGGACAATCTCAGCAGGCCGGTCACGGACGCAGTGCCGCAGCTGAGATAATCGCGATCCGCCTCCTTTCCCGGCCCGACCATGCCCGCGAAGACCCTGCTCCTGTTGCTGGCCCTGCCCGTCGTCGCTTTGGTATCCGCGTGCAATCGGACGCCGGAACCCGGCGTGACGACCCAGGCCGCCGTCGACGCGGCGCCTGAGGTCAGCAACGCCCGCCTGCTGTTACCCCCGCCGGGCGCCGACATGGCTGCGGCCTACTTCGATGTCCTCAATCCCGGGGCGGTGGCCCTGGAACTTCGGGCGATCAGCAGCCCTTCGTTTGCCACGATTGAAATGCACGAGACGCGCGAGGAAGGGGGCCTGTCACGCATGCGCCGGATCGATCAGGTGAGTATCCCGGCCGGTGGCAGCGCGAGCTTCGAACCCGGCGGAAAACACTTGATGCTGATGGGCTCGCAACTCGACCCCGGCAAGCCGGCGCAGGAGATTCCGATGCGTCTGAGCTTCGTTGCCGCGGATGGCAC
>CAZXXM010000410.1:0-3112 GCA_964644715.1 uncultured Salinisphaerales bacterium | reverse complement strand
ATCAAGGTGGAGATTCACTTTCTGCCTGACGTCTACGTCACCTGCGACACCTGCAAGGGCCGCCGGTACAACCGCGAGACCCTGGAGATCCGCTACAAGGGCAAGACCATCGACGAAGTGCTGAACATGACCGTCGAGGAAGGGCTGGCCTTCTTCAAGGCGGTGCCGGCGCTGGCGCGCAAGCTCGAAACCCTGATGGACGTGGGCCTGAGCTACATCACGCTCGGCCAGAACGCCACGACCTTGTCGGGCGGCGAGGCGCAGCGCGTGAAACTTTCCAAGGAATTGTCGCGTCGGGATACCGGCCAGACGCTGTACATACTCGATGAACCGACCACCGGCCTGCATTTCCACGACGTCGCGCAGCTGCTGCGCGTGCTGGAACGCCTCCGGGACCACGGCAATACCGTCGTCATCATCGAGCACAATCTGGATGTCATTAAGCGGGCAGACTGGATCATCGATCTCGGCCCCGAGGGCGGCTCCGGCGGCGGCCGGATCCTGGCTTCCGGAACACCCGAGACGGTCGCAGCGGTGGCCGAATCGCACACCGGGCGCTTCTTGCGCCAGCACTTGAACGAAACCCCCGCGACGCAATCAAAGCCGTCGTCGTCACCCCGGAGAAAGAAGGCATGAACACCCCCGTCCCGTCCCGCTGGTTCGCCGCCCTGACCGGCGCGGTGCTGTGCACGCTCGGGACGAGCGTTGCGATGGCCGCCAACGTCGATCGCAAGCTGTCGATCTCCATCACGGTCGACGGCAAGCAGGACTGGAAGAACGAACTCCAGTGGTCGAAGGCGACGACGACGCAGTCCTACGATTTCTCGACGACGCTGCGGTCGGACGGCCGACTGTGGGCCGCCAACATCCTCGATCCGGATCTCGACACGCGCCTGGCGATCAAGACCGAGTACCTGCGCCAGCAGGGCCTGAAGCAGCTCGCGGCGGCCGGCTTCAACCCGCAATCGAAGAACCTGCTCGGTGACGTCTCTTCCCGTGCGCAGCAGGACAATTTCAACTGCAAGGGCGATTCGGTCTGCATGTCCGAGGTCGGCGCCAAGTACGCGGCGCTGATGGCCGCGGCCGTGGAGCCGGACAACAGCGCGCTGTTCGAAGGCGATCCGCGCTACCAGTTCTTCTTCGGTTACCCGGGGTGCGCCAACACGATCCGCTCGGTGCACAAGTACAGCGCCAACGGCGAGACGGCCTACGGGCGCAAGAAGGACAAGATCTTCCCGTATCAGCTGACCTACGACGGCGACTTCGCCGGCACCGACGTGGATCGCAAGTCGATGTGCACCTACTTCACGGTCGTGTTCGACACGGTGGAGAAGAAGCTCTACGTGGAGAACACGTTCATTCCGGAATCGCGCGGCAAGGTGTCGCGCACCGAGTTCGGCAAGACGCAGACCAGCGAGACCAGCCTGCCGATTCCGCCGCCGCTGCAGGGTTGGGTCAACGAGAACCTGCGTCTGAACGCGCCGTCCGGCAACGCCGCGGCGACCTTGCCGCTGAACCTGCCGCTGGACGGGAACGCCACGGTGATGGGCCAGTTCACCGGCGAAGCCAAGACCACGCTCAAGTGGTCATGGACCGAACTCGCGGCCGCCAAGCCGGCGACGACCAAGCCGTAGCCCGGACGCAGTCCCGGGTTCCGTCATCCCGAAAGAGACCACCCCGGACTTCGTCCGGGCTATGGTGGGCCGCCAGCCTCGCGCGACCTCAGATCCACCCTCGTTCGGCAAAGCTCGTCGGCATGCCCTCGCCGACGACGAAGTGATCCAGCACCCGGATATCGACCAGCGAGAGCGCCTGCTTCAGGCGCTCGGTGAGGAGGCGATCCGATGCCGAGGGTTCCGCCATTCCACTGGGGTGGTTGTGCGCGAAGATCACCGCCGCGGCTCCCAGCGCGAGTGCCCGCTTGACCACCTCGCGCGGATACACGCTGGCGGCATCGAGCGTGCCCTGGCTCAACTCCTCGGCAGCGAGCACGCGATGCTGGCTGTCGAGGAACAGGGCGGCGAAGACCTCGCGGTCGCGGTCCCGTAGCCAGGCGGACAGGTAGCGTCGCGTCGCCGCGGGATCGGCCAGCGCATCGCGCGTCTTGAGACCCTCGGCCAGCACGCGGCGGCCGATCTCCATCACGGCCTGCATCTGCACGTACTTGGCCTGCCCGAGTCCGCGCGACTCGCAGAACTGTGCCGGACCGGCGCCGACCAGCGCCCGCAGGCTGCCGAACCGGCCGAGCAGGTCGCGCGCCAGATCCACGGCGCTGTGACCGGGAACGCCCGTGCGCAGGAAGATCGCCAGCAGTTCGGCGTCCGACAGCGCAGCGGGGCCCCTCGCGAGCAGTTTCTCGCGCGGACGCTCGGTTTCGGGCCAGTCGATGATCGACATGCGCCGAGTCTGCCGTGCATCGGAGCGCTCGCCGCACGTGTGTCTGCACGGGTCGTCATGCAGTGCAGGGGCGTACCCGTGGCAGGATACGCGCCCGTTTCAATCCGGTTGGCCACTACATCGTGAAAATCCGAGAAGAGCTGCGCGAAGCCGCCCTGCTGTACCACGAGCGCCCGACTCCCGGGAAAATCTCGGTCACGCCGACCAAGAGTCTGGTCAATCAGCGCGATCTGGCGCTCGCGTATTCGCCCGGTGTCGCGGCGGCCTGCGAAGAAATCGTCGCCGACCCGGTCAATGCCTTCCGCTACACCGCGCGCGGCAACCTCGTCGGCGTGATCACCAACGGCACCGCGGTGCTGGGCCTGGGTCCGATCGGTCCGCTGGCGGCCAAGCCGGTCATGGAAGGCAAGGGCGTGCTGTTCAAGAAGTTCGCCGGCATCGACGTCTTCGACATCGAGGTCAACGAGCGCGACCCGGACAAGCTGGTCGAGGTCATCGCGGCGCTGGAGCCGACGTTCGGCGGCATCAATCTCGAGGACATCAAGGCGCCGGAGTGCTTCCACGTCGAGCGCGCACTGCGCAGCCGCATGAAGATCCCGGTCTTCCACGACGATCAGCACGGCACCGCGATCATCGTCGGCGCGGCGACGCTCAACGGCCTGAAGGTCGTCGGCAAGGACATCGCGAAGATCAAGCTCGTCGTCAGCGGCGCCGG
>CAZXXM010000409.1:0-3113 GCA_964644715.1 uncultured Salinisphaerales bacterium | reverse complement strand
CACGATCCGCCGGCAGGACCTGCCACACCTGGTTCCAGAACGCGCGGTTCTGCGTCATGGACAGGTACAGCGCCATCAGCAGCAGCAAGCTGTTGGTGCCGAGTCGTCCGCGCGGGACGCGCTGCGCGATGCCGCGGAGTAATGCGCGGGACCCGGAGTGGGGAGGCAGGGCCGCCGACGCCGCGGGTTCGGCAGAGATCCGGAGGGTCGGCATCTCAGGCCTCCGGCCCGGCCGAAGGACCAGGTCGCTTCGCGTCGTGCCGCGCCGGCCGTGCGGAAAATTCGGGTTCGATCATGCGCGCAGCTTGGAGAGCCGCGCGTGGCCATCCCGTTGCCGAATCGTTAACGATTCGTCAGAAAGCGGCTCGGGCGATCACATCCAGTTCGCGGCGTCAGCCGCTCTTGTGACCCTTCGAAGCCGACGAGACCGGGAAATGCACCTCGAAGCGGGTGCCTCCATCTCTGGAGCTTTCCACCCAGGTGAGCCAGCCGAGGCGGTCGCAGATCCGCTTGACCAGGTAGAGCCCCAGCCCGAGGCCGCGGCTGTGTGATCCACGGAAGCGGCGCTCGAAGACGCGCTCGAGTTCCTCGGGTGCGATGCCGATGCCGGTGTCGGCGACGATCAGCCGCCCCGGTTCGAGCTTCACGTCGACGCGGCCGCGGTCGGTGTAGTGGATGGCGTTGATCAGCAGGTTGCTGACCACGCAGGCCGCCATGCCGCGAGGGGCGTCGACCGCGGTCGGCACCGCCTGCACCGACAGCTCCAGGTTCTTGGCGGCCGCCATCTCGGCGTAGCCGTCGGCGACCTCGCGCAGCAGCAGGTGCAGGTGCAGCTCTTCGGCCGCGTAGGCGCCGTCTTCGCGCGCCAGGAACAGCAGGGCTTCGATCAGCATCTGCATCTGCTGGCCGGCGCGCAGGATGCGGCGCACGCGTTCGCGGGCAGGGGCCGAGAGATCGGGGTCTTCGGCGAGGATCTGCGCGGAGCTGTCGATCACGGCCAGCGGCGTGCGCAGCTCGTGGCTCGCGTCCTCGGTGAAGGCCTGCTCGCGCGAGATGAAGGCTTCCATGCGTTCCATGAATCGATCGAGCGCGGTGGCGATGACGCCGATCTCGGCGTCGTCGAAGCGCGGCGCCAGCCGCTGCGCGCGATCGCCGGGTTTCAAGGTGCCGACCAGGTGCGCCAGCTCGGTCACCGGCTGCAGCACGCGCTGCGCCAGCCACAGCGCGAGCGCCACCGCCGCGCCCCAGGAGATCAGCGCGCAGATCCAGGCCAGGCTGACGAACCGCGCCTCCAGGTCCTCGATGCGCTGCATGTCGAGCACGACGTAGAGACGCGCGCCGTCGACGTCCTGGCGGGCGATGGCGACGTCCACGCCGTCCATGACCAGGTCTTCGTAGGCCCCCGGCGCCAGCGATCGCAGCACCTCGGGCAGCTTCGAGGGATGCTCGCCGGGCTCCAGCACGTAGCTGCTCAGACCCTGCGCGCGGGGCCCGGGGATCTGCGGATCGTGCTCGTAGGTGCGGGCGAACTCGTCGAGTTCGCCGAGCAGCGTGGTGTCGCGCAGCTCGGCTTCGAGAAACTCGATGAACTGCGCCACCGCGAGGTAGTAGCCCGCGGTGCTGAAGCTGACGAGCAGCAGGCAGGCCGCGATGAAGCGGGCGCGCAGTCCCAGCCTAATTGTCGGCATCCGCGACCAGCCGGTAGCCGACGCCGTGCAAGGTGTGCAGCAGCTTCACGGCTTCGCCGTCGTCGATCAGCTTGCGCAGCGCGTGCACGTGTCCGCGAAGACTGGCCTCGCTGTCGGGCGGCGAGTCGCCCCAGATCGCGCGTTCCGCGGCCTCGCGTGGAAGCACGCCCGGCGAGGCGCGCATCAGGGCTTCGAGCAGCTTGAGGCCCGCGCGCGTGAGCTCCAGCCGGCGGCCGCCGCGCTTGGCGATCAGGCTCAAGGCATCGAAGCTCAGGTCCGCCACGCGCAGCAGGTTGCTGTTGCCGGTGTTGCGGCGGACCAGCGCGCGGATGCGCGCCTGCAGCTCGGCCAGCGAGAACGGCTTGGTCAGGTAGTCGTCGGCGCCGGCCTCCAGGCCCTGCACCTTGTCCTGCTCGGTGTCGCGCGCGGTGAGCATCAGCAAGGGCACGCTGCTGCGTCCGTCCTGGCGCAGCCGGCGGCAGATCGTCATGCCGTCCAGGCCGGGCAGGTTGAGATCGAGAATCACGGCGTCGTAGCGATTGACGGCGGCCAGGTGCAGCCCGGTGAGGCCGTCGGCCGCGTAGTCCACGACGCTGCCCTGCGCCTGCAAGTACTCGCCGATGTTCGCGGCAAGGTCGGCGTTGTCTTCGACGACGAGCAGATGCATCGGGAAAATCCGGTCCTGGGAAGCGGCGGACGCTAGCAAACGAGCCGTTAGATTGTCGTAAAGGCTTCATCCGGGGAAGCGCGTATTCCGCAGCCCGGACGCAGTCCGGGCTACGCTGCAAGCGATGCCCGCCGATGGCGCTGCTGTTCGAGGATGTAATCGATGAAGCTGCGCGCGCGCTGCGACAGGAAGCGCGTCTGCGGATACACGAAGTTCACCGGCTGCGGGATCGGATAGAAATCCTGCAGCAGCCAGCACACGCGACCCGATGCGATCTCGTCGCGGATCACCCAATCGGGGACCAGCGCGATGCCCTGGTGCGCGCAGACCAGTTCGAACATCGCCTGCGGATCGTTCACGCGCACTGCGCCGCCGACCTCGACCGCGTGACGCCCGGTCTCCGACTCGAACTCCCAGCGCGTCCATCGCGGACTGCTGCCGTACAACACGCAGGAATGGGTCGACAGGTCCTGCGGCGTCTCCGGCGTGCCGTGCCTGGCCAGGTAGGGCGGCGAGGCGACGAGCACCTGGTCGATCACGCCGATCGGGCGGGCCATCAGCGTGCTCGGCGCGAGGTTGCCGATGCGCACGCCCAGTTCGAGTCCTTCTTCGACCAGGTCGAGCACCTGGTCGGTGAGCACGATGTCGAGATGGACCTCCGGAAATTTTTCCAGGAAGCCGGGCAGCAGCGGAATGATGCGGCGCTGCGCGAACGAGCTGGGCAGGGTGAGCCGCAGCGTGCCGCTGGCGACGGCCTG
>CAZXXM010000408.1:0-3143 GCA_964644715.1 uncultured Salinisphaerales bacterium | reverse complement strand
TTCGAATCCGAGCTGCACGATCAGCTCGAAGCCGAGCGCACCGCATTCAAGGCGGCGACGACCACCGAAGACTTCCGCGAAGGCGTCAGCGCCTTCCTCGCCAAGCGGCCCGCGACGTTCCGCGGCCGCTGATATCGAACCCCCGACCCATGCTCGACGAAGACCAGCAGCTCATTTTCGAAACCGCGCAGCGCTACTCGCGCGAAGTGCTCGCCCCTGGCGCCGCCGCGCGCGAGAAAGCCCAGGCGATCGAACCGGAGGTGTTCGAGGGGCTCGCCGGCATGGGCCTGCTCGGCATGACGGTCTCGCCGGACTTCGACGGCGCCGGAGCCGACTACGTCAGCTATGCCGCGGCGCTGATGGCGGTGGCCGAAGGTGACGGGGCCGTGTCGACGGTGATGAGCGTCCACAACGCGCCGTTCTGCGCGATCCTCGAACGCTACGGCTCGCCGGCGCAGAAGGACGCGGTGCTGAGACCCGGCGCGCGCGGCGAATTCATCGGCGCATTCGCGCTCACTGAAAGTCACGCCGGATCCGACGCGAGCTCACTGCGCACGCGCGCGGTCGCCACGTCCGGTGGCTACGTCATCAACGGCTCCAAGCAGTTCATCACCAGCGGCAAGATCGGCAAGTACGTGATCGTGTTCGCCGTCACCGATCCGCAGAATCCGAAGCGCGGCATCTCGGCGTTTCTGGTGCCGACGGATGCGAAGGGCTACAGCGTCTCGAAGATCGAGCACAAGCTCGGACAGAAGGCGTCCGATACCTGCTCGCTGAACTTCGACGATCTGGAGGTCCCCGCCGACAGCCTGATCGGCGCGGAGGGCGAGGGCTATCGCATCGCGCTTTCAAGCCTGGAAACGGGCCGCATCGGCATCGCCTCGCAGAGCGTCGGCATGGCGCAGGCAGCGCTCGACGCCGCGGTCCGTTACGCGGCTGAACGCAAGTCCTTCGGCAAGTCGCTGCTCGATCACCAAGCCGTGAACTTCCGGCTCGTCGATGCCAAGACGCGCCTCGAAGCGGCGCGCCAGCTCGTGTTCTCCGCCGCGCGCATGAAGGATGCCGGCGTGCCCTGCCTCGACCAGGCTTGCATGGCCAAGCTGTTCGCGTCGGAGGCGGCCGAGGCCGTGTGTTCGGCCGCGATCCAGATGCTCGGCGGCTACGGCTACGTCGAAGATTTTCCGGTGGAGCGCATCTACCGTGACGTGCGCGTGTGCCAGATCTACGAAGGCACGTCGGACATCCAGAAGGTCATCATCGGGCGCAGTCTCGCGGCCTGAGCCGGCAGCATCGTCGAGGAACCCACGCGGCACGCTCGCCGCGATTGACCTCGCGGGTAATTGAGCGCGTCGACGCGAAACGCGCATCGTGCGCGGACTCCTTCCGATGGAATCCGCGATGACCCGTTCGCTGGCGCGACTGCTGCAAGCCACCTCGTTGCTGTTCGCGCTGATGCCGTGGTCTCGCGCCGATGCGTCCCTCGGAATGTTCGAGCACGGCAATGGCATCGCCTCGATGGGCATGGGCGGTGTGAGCTACAGCTACGCGGAGGAAACGACGGCGCTGGGCGCCAATCCGGCGCACGCACTTGCACTCGGCGATCGCTGGGACCTGGGCGTCGACTTCTTCAGTGCCGAGGCCGAGGCCATCTACGACGGCAACGCGGCGGGGCCCGACAAGGGCTACAAATCGGACGGCCGCGCGTACTACTCCATTCCTCAAGGCGGCTATTCGAAGCGCCTGTCGGATCGCTGGGCCCTCGGCGTCACGATGCTCAACGCCGGGCTGGGGCCCGACTACGACGGCAGTCCGTACGAGCGCTTCGGTGGCGGTCATCGAGGCACGCTGAGCCTGACGTCGAGCAGCTTCGTCACCGCGCTGGCCTACCAGGTCGCGCCGAAGCATGCGGTCGGCATCAGTCTCAACACCGGCTACCAGGTGCTCTCGGTACAGGGTCTGCAGTTCCTCGCCGATCCCGGCACCTCGTCCGCGCCGGATCATGTGACGAACCAGGGCAGGGACGGCGCGTTCAACGTCGGGTTCTCGGTGGGATGGCACGGGCAGCTCACGCCATGGCTCGGCGCCGGCCTGGGTTATCGCAGCAAGAACCTGACGCAACCGCATGATGACTACCGCGGGTTGATCGCCGAGCATGGAAAGCTGGAATTGCCGGCGATCTACGGCGGTGGCTTCACGCTGACGCCGATGAGCGCCTGGACGCTGAGCGTCGAAGCGCAGCGCTACGCGTATCGAAAGCAGCGCGCGTTCCGGAATGGCATCGGTCGTCTGGCGAGCGCACGTCTCGGCGACGACGATGGGCCGGGCTTCGGGTTCCACGACCAGAACGCGTACAAGCTCGGCCTGCGCTGGCAGGCGACGCCCTCGCTCGCGCTGAGGGCCGGCTATATCTGGGCGACGCAGATCATCGACGAAGGCGAGACCTTGTTCGGCGCCTTCGGCTCTCTGGCAGTGACCGATCAGGTCACCGCGGGCGCGACGTGGACCCGGCGTGGCTGGGAGTGGTCGGCCTACGGATTCAACGCGCCCGAACAGCGGGTGCGCGGGCGGGATTCGATCCCAGCCGATCTGGGCGGCGGCGAGATCGACAATACGCACTGGATCTACGGAATCGGCTTCTCGCTGGGCCGGCGTTTCGCCGGAATCTGAGTGCCATCGCTTCGAGACGCATGCAGGCGTCGCGATGACCCTAGGCGTCATCGAGACGAAGGGAATCCGAGCGCATCGTGTGATTGCAACGAAGTGGAATTGCTGCGGGTTCCCCCGCATTTCGTTTCGACGATCGCGGTGGCTTCATAGGCTTCATGCTGTTGCAGCGGGCGATTCGTACGCGGCGCCGGCTGTGCAACGTCAATGCGGTTCAACCAAAAACCAGGAGACCGAGATGCTTCAGCTCAGACCGAATTGCGAATGCTGCGATGCCGACTTGCCGCCGGACTCGGCCGACGCGCGCATGTGTTCCTTCGAGTGCACGTTCTGCGCGGATTGCGCGACCGGCGTGCTCGGCGGCCGTTGCCCCAACTGCAGCGGCGAGCTGCTGGTGCGACCGCGACGCCCGGCAGCGTTGCTGGGGCAGTACCCTGCGTCCACCGAGCGGGTCCTGAAGAAGGACGGCTGCGCGAAAG
>CAZXXM010000407.1:1251-3161 GCA_964644715.1 uncultured Salinisphaerales bacterium | reverse complement strand
CGTGACGAAGTCCGGGGCGTCACGTCCCTGGACGGAGCAATCCCGGACTTCGTCCGGGGTGAGGACGGGTGATGCGGGCGCGCCATCTGTCATCCTTGCGCCGGGCCACGGCGGCCCGGATCGGATCCAGGGAGACTCGACGCATGCTGGGCTTCACGCGCTACCAATGGACGGTGCTGTTCGCGGCGTGGCTCGGCTGGGGCTTCGACATCTTCGACGGCCTGCTCTTCAACTACGTGGCGCCCAACTGCGTGCCCACCCTGCTGAACCTGCCGCTGGGCTCGCCCGAAGCCAAGCAGGCCACGCTGTACTGGACCGGCGTGATGTCCTCGGTGCTGCTGCTCGGATGGGCGGCCGGCGGCGTGATCTTCGGCTGGGTCTGCGACCGCATCGGGCGTACCAGGACGCTGCTGCTGACGATGCTGCTGTACGCGCTGGGCACCGCGGCCTGCGCCTTCGCCACCGACATCTGGATGCTGCTGGCCTTCCGCATCATCGCGGCGCTGGGCATCGGCGGCGAATGGGCCGCCGGCGCGGCGATGGTGGCGGAGACGGTGCCCGAGGAAAAAAGAGTCGAGGCCGGCGCGCTGCTCTACACCGCCGCGCCGTTCGGGCTGTTCCTGGCCACCTTCGTCGATCACCAGGTCGCCGGCGTCTGGTTCAAGGCGCAGCCGGAGGAATCCTGGCGCTACGTATTCCTGTTCGGCCTGCTGCCGGCGGCCGTCGCCTTCCTGGTGCGACTGTTCATCAAGGAGCCGGAACGCTGGGTCCAGCAGGCGGCGACCACGGCCGCGCCCCGCCTGTCCGAACTGTTCACGCCGCAGATGCGGGCGTACACGCGGTCCGGCTTTCTGATGGCGCTGATCGCGTTGATCACGTGGTGGAGCAGCAATGCGTTCATTCCGGTGGTCGCCTCGGGCCTGGCCCGCGCCAGCGCCGAGGCGCAGGGCCTGGCGGGGCCGGCAACCCTGGCGCTGGTGCAGGACTGGAAGATGCTCGCCACGCTCTGCTTCAACTTCGGCGGCCTGATCGGCACCTTGCTGACGATCCCGGCGAGCAAGTACCTCGGGCGCCGCAAGATGTTCGTCATCTACTGGATCGCGTCCGCGGTCTCGATGTTCCTGACCTTCGGGATCGACTGGCCGGGGCAGGTCCGCCTGTACTTCTACTTCCTCGTCGGGCTGTCGGTATTCGGCGTGTTCGGCAGCTTCACGTACTACCTGCCCGAACTCTTCCCGACCCGCCTGCGCGGAACCGGCGCGGGCTTCTGCTACAACGTCGGCCGCGTGTTCGCCGCCATCGGGCCGTTCATGGTCGGCTACGTCGCGACGCAGGGCACGAATTCCGCCGTCAGCGTGCTGTTCTACGTGGGCTTCGTTCCCATCATCGGCCTGCTGCTGATGCCCTGGGTCATCGAGACGCGCGGACGCATGCTGCAGGACTAGGCGCGCGGGCAAACGTCGCCGCATGCGGCGTTCGCCATACATGCGGGGCTCGCGCCGCGCGTCCTAGAATCGAATCGGCTCCCCATCGTTCCGAGGTCTTGCCGTGCCCGATCCGACCCCTGCGCGCAGCCCGTTCACCTTGATGGAAGCGGGCTTCCGGATCATCCCCGGCAAGGAAAGCGAGTTCTTCGCACGTCAGGGCGCGACGGTGCCGGTGGCGATGCAGCAGCCCGGCTTCGTCTCGGTCTACGGCGGACCGATCCACGCCTCGAGCTGGCTCTATTTCGGCGTGCGCTTCGCCAGCGCCGACGACATGGAGGCCTGGCAGCACCACGAGCACCATCGCGAAGTGCAGCGCATGGCGTACGAGAAATGGTGGACCGCGGTCTACATCCGCAAATGGCGGCGCATCGATGCCCGCACGCCGGTCACCGATCGCTACCTGTGCGAGACGCGGATCCAGCG
>CAZXXM010000407.1:0-1151 GCA_964644715.1 uncultured Salinisphaerales bacterium | reverse complement strand
CGGGCGGGTTACGCCGCGCGTCGCAGTTCGGCCGGCACGGTATGCGCGACGAACCCGGCGATGCGCGCCACCGTCTCCGGGTCCGTGAGCACGCGCCAATGACCCAAGCCCTGCGTTTCGACCAGGCGCACGTCCGGCACGTACTTCGCGAAGCGCTGCGCGTGATGAAAATCGACGAAGGCATCCTGGCGGTCGTGCACGACCAGCACCGGAATCTCGACGCTGGCCGCGAGGCGCGCCACGTCGAGCGCCGACGGGGCGAGCCCGGTGCGATCCGCCATCGAGCGCAGCACCTGCCGCGTCGCACGCGCACCCAGGCCCGCCATCGCGGCGGCGCCGCGCACCACGGCCTCGAAGCTGGAAGGCCCGGCGATCAGTACCGCGCGTTCCACCGGCAGGCCACGCGACAACGCGTAGGCCGTCGCACCCGCACCCATCGAGTGACCGATGACGGTCTCGAGCCGTCCGGCCTCTGACGTGATCTCGGCCGCGACGTCGATCAGCGATTCGGCGAACAGGCCCGGGTGCGCGACGTGACCGGGCGAGCCGCCGTGTCCCGGCGCGTCGAGCGCGATCAGCGTGCGGCCGCTGCGCACCAGGGCTTCGGCGACGTATCGGAACTGCGTGGCGCGCCCCTCCCATCCATGCAGCGCGAGCACGATCGGGCCGCGATCACCCCAGCGCAGGCCCGACAGTCCTGAGCGGAACGTCACGCGCTGCGCGATCTCGGCCGCCGGCCGCTCCCAGTCGCGGATCGACAGGCGGCGCGGATGGATCAGGCGATCGACGACCGGCGCGGCGGCGAGGCCCGGCACGATCTCGCCCAGGACGCGGGTGGCGGTGCGGATGAGCGGGTGCGAATTCATGCTGATCTCCGGTGTGGAAACGCCGCTAGGGCGATGGGATCAGTCTGGCCCCGCGGGCGAGATCGATAAGCCGGGGCAGCGGAATTCGATTGCTTCCAAAATGGAAGCGAAGGTGTAGCCCGGACGAAGTCCGGGCTACGGCCTATTTCGGCGTCGGCAACGCGTAGCTACCGGTGGCATGTGCGACCAAGGTCGGGTCGTCGCCGCAGCGCAGCTTGACCTCCATCACTGCGATCTTGCGGCCGAGCTTGAGCAGGCTGGCCTCGGCATGCACGTCGGCCGCGA
>CAZXXM010000406.1:0-3163 GCA_964644715.1 uncultured Salinisphaerales bacterium | reverse complement strand
TATCGTGGCTCTGCGCTACCACTGAACGCCGACGACCCTAGCCCGGACTAAGTCCGGGGTTCTCCTCGCAAAACGAGCGACACCCCGGACTTCGTCCGGGCTACGCGGAACGCCGCTTTCAGAGGGCTGTTCCTATTGAGCTTTGAGGGATGCTTGCCTATCATGCCCGGCCCAAAGCCCGCCTGATCCATCCCACGAAGCGGTCGACTGCTTCGCGGGATGCTGGAAGCGGGCTTTGCTTGTCTGTCCCTGTCCCCTTCGAGGACAGCCCAGGAATTCGCAGGAGATTGCAGCATCGCCCAGGAACGTGAAGACCGGCGCAACGAGCAGATCACGGCGGGACGCGTCCGTGTGATCGGCGCCGATGGCGAGATGATCGGCATCATGATGACGCGCGACGCGATCGCCAAGGCGGCCGACGCGGAGCTCGATCTGGTGGAGGTCTCGCCGAACGCGGACCCGCCGGTCTGCAAGATCATGGATTACGGCAAGTACCTGTACCAGAAGGACAAGGCACAGCACGCCGCCAAGAGGAAGCAGAAGCAGATCGAGGTCAAGGAAGTGAAGTTCCGGCCGACGACCGAGGAAGCCGACTACCAGACCAAGCTGCGCAACATGACGCGCTTCCTGGAAGAGGGCGACAAGGTCAAGGTCACGATCCGCTACCGCGGTCGCGAGATGGCCCACCAGGAACTCGGCATGAAGGTGATGGACCGCGTGAAGGCGGACCTCGTCGAGCTCGCCGTGGTCGAGCAGCATCCCAAGATGGAAGGGCGCCAGGCGGTCATGGTGCTCGGCGCCAAGAAGCACTGAGCGCCACGCAGAACGTTGTACCCAAGTCCCGTGGCGGTCGTCACGGGCCCGACAAGCGCCCCGGGCGGGTTGTGAAGTCGGCCATTCGAGACCCGGAACAACCGGGAAGGAGTTCCAATGCCCAAGATGAAGACGGTCAAGAGCGCTGCCAAGCGCTTCTCCAAGACCGGGAAAGGCGGCTACAAGCGTAGCCATTCCCACAAGCGCCACATCCTGACGAAGAAGCCGGCGAAGCGTATCCGCCAGCTGCGCGGCGAAGCCCAGATCCACGGCTCCGACGTGAAGGAAGTCAACAAGATGTTGCCCTACGCCTAAGGAGAACCGCACATGGCACGAGTCAAGAGAGGCGTCACCGCCCGCGCGCGTCACAAGAAGCTGCTCGACAAGGCGAAGGGTTACCAGGGCGCCAAGTCGCGCGTCTACCGCGCCGCCAAGCAGCAGGTCATCAAGTCCGGCCAGTACGCGTACCGCGACCGCCGCGTGAAGAAGCGCGAGTTCCGCGCGCTTTGGATCCAGCGCATCAACGCCGCCACCAACGAGCTGGGCCTGTCGTACAGCCGCTTCATCAACGGCCTGAGCAAGGCCGGCGTCGCGCTGGACCGCAAGGTCCTGTCCGACATCGCGATCCACGACAAGCCGGCGTTTGCGGCGCTGGTGGCGCAGGCGAAAGCGGCCCTGGCGTAATCGACGCACGAGCCGCCGCGTAGATCGCGGCGAGCACGAGTCACGAAGGGAAGCTGCGCGCTGCGCCGCTTCCCTTTTGTTTTGTGGGGAGAGAAATGAGCGAATCACTCGATGCGATCCAGCAGGCCGCGCTGGCCGAGATTTCGGCCGCGCCGGACAGCCGCGATCTCGAGCAGCTACGGGTCAACTACCTAGGCAAGAAAGGCCGCGTCACCGAACTGCTCAAGCAGCTCGGCGGCATGGCACCCGACGAGCGCAAGGCTTTCGGCGACCGCGTGAACCGCGTCAAGGAGCTGGTGACGACGGCGCTTTCGCATCGCGGCACGCTGCTGGCGCGCAAGGAGCTGGCCGCGAAGCTGGCGAGCGAGACGATCGACGTGACCTTGCCGGGTCGCGGCGAAGGCGTCGGCGGTCTGCATCCGCTGACGCGCACGCTCAACCGCATCGAGCGGCTGTTCAACGAGCTCGGCTTCGAGACGATGGACGGTCCCGAGATCGAGGACGATTTCCACAACTTCGGCGCGCTCAACATTCCCGAACTGCATCCCGCCCGTGCGATGCAGGACACGTTCTACGTGGAGAACGGTGCGCGCGTGCTGCGCACTCACACCAGCCCGGTGCAGATCCGCACGATGCAGAACGTCGTGAAATCCGGACGCACGCCGCCGATCCGCATCATCTGCCCCGGCCGCGTGTACCGCGTAGATTCCGATCGCACGCACAGCCCGATGTTCCACCAGGTCGAAGGCCTGTACGTGGCCGAGGACGTGAGCTTCGCGGACCTCAAGTACGACCTGCAGACGTTCCTGTCGCGCTTCTTCGAGCAGGACGTCGAGGCGCTGTTCCGTCCCTCCTACTTCCCGTTCGTGGAGCCGGGCGCCGACGTGCACATGCGCTGGCGCGATCCCTCGAAAGGCCCCGATCACCCGGGCCGCTGGCTCGAGCTGCTCGGCTGCGGAATGGTGCACCCGAAGGTGTTCGAGGCCGTCGGCCTCGATCCGGAGCGTTACACCGGATACGCCTTCGGAATGGGCGTGGAGCGTCTGACGATGCTGCGCTACGGCGTCGACGACCTGCGCCTGTTCTTCAACAACGATCTGCGCTTCCTGCAGCAGTTCGCCTGAGTCCGCCATGAAATTATCCGAACTGTGGTTGCGCGAGTGGGTGAACCCGTCCGCGACCATCGAGCAGATCGCCGAGCGCCTCGTGATGGGCGGTCTGGAGCTGGAGATCGAACCGGTCTGCGCCGAGTTGCCGCGGGGCGTGGTCGTGGGTCGCATCGTGTCGATCGCGCCGCATCCCAACGCCGAGCGGCTGCGTGTGTGCGAGGTCGACGTGGGCGCGAGCGCGAAATCGACGATCGTCTGCGGCGCGCCGAATGCGCGTGCCGGCATGGTCGCGCCCGTTGCGCTGCCCGGCGCGCGCCTGCCCGGCGGCCTGGAGATCAAGGCGTCGGCGCTGCGCGGAGTGGAGTCGGCCGGCATGCTGTGTTCGGCGTCCGAGCTGGGCTTGGCCGAGAAATCCGATGGCCTGCTGGAACTCGACGCCGATGCGCGTCCAGGGACGCCGATTGAGAAGCACCTGGCGCTCGACGACAAGATTCTGAATCTCGAGATCACGCCCAATCGCGGCGACTGCCTGTCGGTCGTGGGCCTGGCGCGTGAGG
>CAZXXM010000405.1:0-3165 GCA_964644715.1 uncultured Salinisphaerales bacterium | reverse complement strand
TCGCGGCGCTGTCCAAGAGCATCGCGCTGGACATGCAGAAGTTCGGCGTGCGCTCCAACGCGATCGCGCCGTTCGCGTACACGCGCATGGTGAGTTCGATCCCGGATACGCCGGAGAATGCCGAGCGCAACCGCATCAACAAGATGATGACGGCCGACAAGATCGCGCCCTTCATCGTCGCGCTGTGCAGCGACGGCGCCAAGGACGTCAGCGGCCAGTTGTTCGGCGTGCGCCGCAACGAGATCTACCTGTTCAGCCAGCCGCGCCCGATCCGCTCGGTGCACGCGGGCGAGGGCTGGTCGCCGCAGAGCTGCCTCGATCGCGCGCTGCCGGCGTTGCGGGCGTCGTTCTACAAGCTGGACCGCTCGTCCGACGTGTTTACGTGGGAACCGGTTTAGCGCTGAAAAGAACAACGGCTAACGCAAAGGCGCAAAGAAAAGCAAAGAGGAGAACGCAAAGACGGATGAATGGAGCCCTTCCATCATTCCTTTGCGTTCTTTCTTTTCCTTTGCGTCCTTTGCGTTGAATTTTTTTTTACACATCAGAAACGCCATGGAAATCGAACTCAACGAAACCCAGCGCGAGATCGAGACCTCGGTCCGCAAGATCACGCAGCAATTCACCGACGACTACTGGCACGAGTGCGACGAAACCTCGCGCTTCCCGGAAGAGTTCTACCGCGCGATGGCGGATGCCGGATGGCTCGGCATCACGATGCCCGAAGAGCTCGGCGGTGCGGGCCTGGGAGTCACCGAGGCGGCGATCATGATGCACACGGTGGCCAGCGGTGGTGGTGGCCAGGCTGCGGCGTCGAGCATTCACATCAACCTGTTCGGGCCGCACGCCATCGTCGTGCACGGTTCACCCGAGCAGAAGAAGCGCTGGCTCACGCCGCTGATCAAGGGCGAGGAGAAGGCCTGCTTCGGTGTCACCGAGCCCGACGCCGGTCTCGACACGACCAGCATCAAGACCTTCGCGAAGAAGGTCGACGGCGGCTATCGCATCACCGGCCGCAAGATGTGGACGTCGACCGGGCAGGAAGCGCACAAGATCCTGATCCTGGCGCGCACCACGCCCAAGAGCGAGTGCAAGCGGCCCACCGACGGCATGTCGCTGTTCTATGCCGATCTCGACCGCAGCAAGATCGAGGTGCGCCGCATCAAGAAGCTCGGCCGCAACGCGGTGGATTCCAACGCCACGTTCATCGATGACTACTTCGTGCCCGAGGCGGATCGCATCGGCGACGAGGGCCGGGGCTTCTACTACCTGCTCGACTCCTTGAACCCGGAGCGCGTGCTGGTCGGCATCGAGGCCATCGGCATCGGCCGCGATGCGCTCAACCGCGCGGCGAAGTACGCGCGCGACCGCGTCGTGTTCGGCCGCCCCATCGGCAAGAACCAGGGCATCCAGCATCCGCTCGCGGAGGCCTGGTGCGGCCTAGAGGCGGCGTACTGGATGTGCATGCGCGCCGCCTACCTGTACGACAAGGGCCTGCCTTGCGGGGCGGAAGCCAATGCCGCGAAGTTCCTGTCGGGCCGCGCCAGTTTCGATGCGACGACCAAGGCGGTGCTGACGCACGGCGGCATGGGCTACGCGCGCGAATTCCAGGTGGAGCGCCTGTTCCGCGAATCGATGCTGCCGCGCATCGCGCCCGTCACCGAGCAGATGATCCTGAACTTCATCGCGGAGAAGGTGCTGGACCTGCCGAAATCGTACTGACGGCACCGGAGCCCGGACGAAGTCCGGGGCTGCCGGTTCGTCGGCGGCGGATGGCGATCAGAGAGAGACCCCCGGACTTCGTCCGGGCTACGAAAATATAGAGAGAGGAGCGCTGGACATGATCAAGCCGCAAGACGCCGAGTTCCATTTCAAGCCCGATTCCCACTGGCAGTGGGTCGAAACCATCGCGCTGCCGTTTCACGTTCCCGAAGCGTCGATGAACGGCATCATCTATGTCGTGGCACGGCCGATGCTCGGCGTCTGCGCCTGCGACATCTCGCTGCACGATCGCCTGACCGATCTGTGGGAAGAGCAGCTCTACATCGACAACCAGCAGCACCTGCCCTGCCCGAAGTCGCTGCTGAATTTCACCTTGCCCAATGGGCTGACGATCGAGGCCACGGAGCCGACGCGCCGCTATCGCGCCAAGTACGAGGGCATCGACGAGACGCGCTTCGATCTCGACTTCGTCGCGCTGCACGATCCCTACGATCTCAACGATCCGGAGATGGACCCGATGGCGGCCAAGCGCCAGGGCGGCGCCTGGGATTCGTCGTGGTCGGGGCATTACGACGTCACCTACCGCGTCACCGGCGAGCTGGTCGTGCGCGGCAAGCGCTACAAGATCGACTGCGTCGACACGGGCGATCGCAGCTGGGGCCCGCGGCCGGAACGCGACAACTCCTCGGTCATCTGGTGGCACGCGAGCTTCGGCGAGGCGTTGACGGTGCACCTGTTCAAGGCGCACGACCTGGCCAGGACCAACGAGATGGGCGCGCACATCAGCGGCTACGTCTCCGAGAACGACAAGGTCTACGGCATCGTGTCGTCGCGCGGCACGCAGGAATACCGCAAGGCCGTGCCGATGGGCGGCGAGATCGAGGTCACCGACACGCGCGGCAAGACCTTCCAGATGACGTATTCGGCGATCAACTCCTGCTACTGGGCGCCGTATCCGTCCAACACCTATCTGCAGTCCTACTTCCGCGCCAATCACAAGGGCCTGATCGGCTACGGCGTGCAGCAGCTCGGCCTGAGCCGCGCCTACCTGACGCGCAACCGCGACGCGATCCGCGCGCGCTGCTGAGGGGCCGGGGCCCGAGTATCGGGCCCTTGTCCAGCTTCACAGCATGAATCGACGGGTCTCGATACGGGCCAGCGCCGGCCCAGCTTTGGTGGGGACCAGGACTGGCCGGGCCGACGCACAGTAATCTTCCTGCCCTAGCCCGGCCCGGTAGATCCCATGAACCTGTTGCAGGAACTGGTGGCCAGTTCCCCCCTGGCGCCGCGCCTGGAGGCGCGACGTATCGTGCGCCAGCCGCGCTTTCGTGCGCTCGTCGAACAGATGGCCGAAAAGCTCGGCAAGCCGGTGTCGCAGGTACGGCGCGAGGCCGAGGATCGCCTGGTGGAGATGGTCAGCATGCAGAGCCGGGGCTGGACCTGGCT
>CAZXXM010000404.1:0-3180 GCA_964644715.1 uncultured Salinisphaerales bacterium | reverse complement strand
CAGCTGGACGGCGAGGAAATCGTCGACTGCGTTCCCGACATCGGCTACCACCATCGTGGCGCCGAGAAGATGGCCGAGCGCCAGTCCTGGCACACGTTCATCCCGTACACCGATCGCATCGACTATCTCGGCGGGGTGATGAACAACCTGCCGTACGTGATGAACGTCGAGAAGCTCGCGGGCATCAAGGTGCCGGACCGCGTGCAGACGATCCGCGTGATGATGACGGAATTCTTCCGCATCACCTCGCACCTGCTGTTCTACGGCACGTACTGCCAGGACGTCGGCGCGATGAGCCCGGTGTTCTTCATGTTCGTGGACCGGCAGAAGGCCTACGACGTGATCGAGGCCGTCACCGGTTTTCGCATGCACCCGGCGTGGTTCCGCATCGGCGGCGTCGCGCACGACCTCCCGAACGGCTGGGAGAAGAAGGTCAAGGAGTTCATCGACTGGTTGCGGCCGCGCATGGACGAGTACGAGAAGGCCGCGCTGCAGAACGCCGTGCTGGTCACGCGCTCGAAGGGCGTGGCGGCGTACAACGCGGCCGAAGCGCAGGAGTGGGGCGTCACCGGTCCGGCGCTGCGTGCGGCCGGCGTGAACTTCGACTATCGCAAGGCGCGGCCGTATTCCGGTTACGAGAACTTCGACTTCGAAGTGCCGCTGGCCGACGTCAGCGACGTCTACACCCGCGGTTGCCTGCGAGCCGAGGAAATCCGCCAGTCGCTGCGCATCATCGAGCAGTGCATGAACAACATGCCGGCGGGTCCGTTCAAGGCGGATCACCCGCTGACCTGTCCGCCGCCGAAGGAGCGGGCGCTGCACGACATCGAAACCCTGATCACGCACTTCCTGGGCGTGAGCTGGGGTCCGATCATGCCGCCGGGGGAATCGACGACGATCGTCGAGGCCACCTAGGGTCTGAACAGCTACTACTCGGTGGCCGACGGCAGCACGACGGCGTATCGCACGCGCATCCGCACGCCGAGCTTCGCGCACCTGCAACAGATTCCGGCGGCGATCAACGGGCACATGATCCCGGACCTGATCGCCTACATCGCGTCCATCGATTTCGTGATGGCGGACGTGGATCGCTAGAGGCCATGCAGAAAGAAACCGTCATCAAGCTGGCCGATCTCGGGAAAGCGCCGCCGTTCGCGCTGAGCGACGCGGAGCGTCACGAGATCGAGGAAGAGATTCACCACTACCCGGATAGCCGGGCCGCGAGCATCGGCGCGCTGAAGATCGTGCAGAAGCACCGTGGCTGGGTGCCGGATGCGGCGATTCCGCAGATCGCCAAGATGATCGGCAGCGATGCCGCGGATCTCGAAGGCGTGGCCACGTTCTACAGCCTGATCTTCCGTCAGCCGGTCGGCCGCCACGTGATCACCGTGTGCGACAGCATCTCCTGCCACCTGACCGGCTACGACGAGCTGAAGACCGCCCTCGAAGGCAAGCTCGGCATCCGTTATGGGCAGACCACGGCGGATCAGCGTTTCACCTTGCTGCCGATCTGCTGCCTGGGCGCTTGCGACCGCGGCCCGACGATGATGATCGACGAGGATCTGCACGGCGACGTCGACCCGAACGGGCTCGACAAGATCCTGGGTGCGTACACATGAGCAAGATCAGCGCCGACACGCATCCGCTGACGCACACGATCGATATCGCGCGCGGACCGCTCGATCTCAAGGGTTACGAGAAGGTCAACGGTTACGCGGGTCTTCGCAAGGCGGTGAAGGACTTCAAGCCGCAGGACGTCCAGCAGCGCGTGAAGGACGCCAACCTGCGCGGCCGCGGCGGCGCGGGCTTCCCGACCGGCATCAAGTGGAGCCTGGTGCCGATGGGCCCGGATGCCGGCGCCAAGTATCTCGTCTGCAACGCCGACGAGATGGAGCCCGGCACGTTCAAGGACCGGCTGCTGATGGAGCAGGCGCCGCACTTGATGGTGGAGGCGATGATCACCGCGGCGTACGCGATCGGCGCTTGCACCGGCTACATCTTCCTGCGCGGCGAATACGTGGTCGCGGCGCGCAATCTCAACAAGGCGCTCGCGGAAGCGCGTGCCGCTGGCCTACTGGGCAAGAACATCCTCGGCACCGGCTGGGACTACGACTGCTTCGTCCATACCGGCGCCGGGCGCTACATCTGCGGTGAAGAGACGGCGCTGATCAATTCGCTGGAAGGCAAGCGCGCCAATCCGCGCGCCAAGCCGCCGTTCCCGCAGATCAGTGGCCTGTGGGGCCGTCCGACGGTGGTCAACAACGTCGAGACGCTGTGCAACATCCCGTCGATCGTGTTGAACGGCGGCGACTGGTTCAAGGGCCTGAGCCAGGGCAAGACCAAGGACGGCGGCACCAAGCTGTACGGCTGCTCCGGTCGCGCCAACAAACCGGGATGCTGGGAATTGCCGTTCGGCACGACCACGCGCGAGATCCTGGAAGTGCACGCCGGTGGCATGAAGGGCGGCAAAAAGCTCAAGGCCTGGTTGCCGGGCGGCGCGTCGACCGACTTCCTGATGCCCGAGCATCTCGACCTGCCGATGGATTTCGACACGATTTCCAAGGCGGGCTCGCGCATGGGCACCGGCCTGATCACGGTCGTCGCGGAAGATCAGAGCATGGTCTCCGCGGTGCGCAATCTCGAAGAGTTCTTCGCGCGCGAGTCCTGCGGCTGGTGCACGCCCTGCCGTGACGGCCTACCGTGGTCGGTGCGCATCCTGCGCGCCATCGAGAAGGGCGAGGGCCGGCCCGGCGACATCGAGAAGCTGATGACCCTGACCAAGCAGCTCGGCCCGGGCCGCACGTTCTGCGCGCATGCGCCGGGCGCGATGGAGCCGCTGCAGAGCGCGATCAAGTATTTCCGTGGCGAGTTCGAGGCAGGAATTCGTGGGGCTGCTGTGACGGCTGCGCCCGCGGCGGCTGCCATTCGCGGCTGATGATTCAAAGAAAGGCTAACGCAAAGGCGCAAAGGAAAAGATGAAGCAAAGGACGCAAAGAGAAATGGATGAAAGGGGTCGCGGCATGTGCGCGGAGCGCCCATTTTCCTCTTTGCGTCCTTTCTTTTCCCTTTGCGCCTTTGCGTTAGCTGTTGCCGTTCCGGCGGAGCAAGACTAGATGGCCAAGATTCACGTCGACGGCAAGGATTACGAAGTCAGCGGCAGCGACAACCTGCTGCAGGCCT
>CAZXXM010000403.1:1387-3206 GCA_964644715.1 uncultured Salinisphaerales bacterium | reverse complement strand
ACCCGGCCGTACCCGTAGCCCGGGTGAAACCCGGGGTTCCCCCGTATCGCACGCAGAAACCCCAGGTTTCACCCGGGCCACGTTTCGGCGAAGAATCTTTTTCAGCACCAGGAGAGCATTCCCATGACATTCGGCATCAAGACTCCGGAGTACCCGGCGGGTTGCGCGGTCATCTTCGGCGGCAGCGGTGGGCTCGGACAGGCCACCGCGGGCCTGATGGCCGAGCGCGGCAGCGACATCGTCGTGACCTACCGCTCCCGTGCCGACGAGGCGCGGCAGTTCGTCGATCAGTTGCGCGGACTCGGGTACAAGGCCGAGGCAGCCGCCTGCGATGTGACGGATCGCGCGCAGGTCGAGGCGGTGTATGCCAGCGCGGTGAAATCCTTCGGCCGCGTGCACACGGTCGTATCGGCCGGCGGCCTGGTGTTCGACACCGGCCCGCTGGCGGACTTCAAGTACGAATCCTTCCGCGGCGTCATCGAGACCGACGTCATCGGTTTCTTCAACATCGCGCAGGCCGGCATCCCGGTGCTGCGTGCCGGCAAGGGCGGGTCGTTCGTCGCGCTGATCACCTGCGCGACCGAGCGCACGGTTCCGCTGGACGCGCTGTCGGCCACGCCCAAGGCGGCGGTGCAGATGCTGATGCGCCACATCGCCACCGAAGAGGCGCGCAACGGCATCCGTGCGAATGCCGTCGGCCCCGGTGTGATCGACGGCGGCATGGTCATCCCGATGATGAAGACGGAGACCAAGAAGCTGCTCGACATGGCGGTGGAATACACGCCGCTCGGGCGGCTCGGACTCTGCGAGGAGATCGCCGAGGCCGTGGCTTTCCTCGCGTCGTCGAGAGCGGCCTACATCACCGGGCAGGCCTTGATGGTGGACGGCGGCTTGTCGGCCTGACGCAAGCGCAGCCCGGACGAAGTCCGGGGTTGCGTTCGCAATACGAGGGGAACCCGGACTTGGTCCGGGCTACGTCAGGAGGCCTCGTAGTCGACAGCGTCGTCCGCGGCCTTCCACATCGCGCCGGCGGCGGGCTTGCGCTGCTCTTCGTACAAGTGCCCGATCAGCCCCGCCGCGCGGCTGAGGACGGCGAAGCCGCGCATCACCGGCGGCGGGATCTCGATTTCGAGCAGCAAGGCGGCGATCGCGCCGGTGGCATTGATCGTCAGGTGCCGTCCGTAGGCGCGATCCACTTCGCGCGACAGCATCTGGAGCAACTCGATGTAGCGGCCGCCGACGCCGGCCGCGCGTCCGGCAGCGAACAGCGCGGCCGGCCGCGGATCGTCGGGCCGGTGATGCGGATGCCCGAACCCGGGCAGCGCTTTCTTCGCGGCGCGATGCTGCGCCACGATGTCGCGCGCCGTCGCCTCGGCAGCTTCACCGCTGTCCGCGAGCTGCTGCAGGATCTTGGCGCAGCCTTCCATCGTGCCGACGAACTGGCTGCCGACGCCGAGCAGGCCGGCGGCGATGGCGCCCTGCAAGGACTCGGGAGCGCCGAGATAGGTCAGCCGTGACGCGACCGCGCTGGCCGTCATGCCGTGTTCGCACAGGGTGACCAGCACCGCGTCGAGGACCGCGCGCTCGACCGCGCTGCAGTCGCGTCCCATGACCTGCATGAACACGAACTCCGTGAAGCTCGTCTTGCCGATCAGCTCGGTGCAGAGGTTGCGTTCGCGAACGAAGATTTCGGTTTCGTTGTAGCGGCACAGCCCGGTCGTGGCGTTCGTGGACTTCATGTGGGTGTTCTCGAAAGGGGTAGCCCGGACGAAGTCCGGGGGGTGATTCGCGCACGGAAAGACCTCCCGCTCTTTCGCTT
>CAZXXM010000403.1:0-1377 GCA_964644715.1 uncultured Salinisphaerales bacterium | reverse complement strand
TTCGCGAAATTCAACGTCCGGGCTACTGGACTACGAATCCGCGGTGGCCCGCGTCAGCTTGCGCCGCGGTTTCGATGGCGGCGGGGCAGATGCCGGCACCACGCGTCGTCTGCGCGCCGGCAGCGATGCCACGATCGGCGCGGCCTCTGTCGCTTCCGTTGCGTTGGCGCTGAAGCGCTTCGGCAACTGACGTTCGAGCACACGCAGACGCGCGCTCAGGTGATCGCGCTGCGCGGCGTTGGCCACGCTGTAGAGCAGCACCGCGGTGCCGTAGAGCACCTGCGCGCGGAACTGGTCATCGTCGAGCTCGGACTGCACCCACAGGTCCAGTGCGCCGAGCGTGTTGACCACCATCATCCGCGCGATCTGGTCATGCGAAATCACGTCGGGCAGCTGACCCGCCTCGGCCAGGTGCAGCAGTGCCTGCTTCCAGTAGAACAGTGCGCGGTCCATGTACGCAGGGCGGTGCACCGGGTCGTGGATGCCGAGCAGGAACTGGTACAGCGGCCGGTAGAAGCGCGGGTCGGACGCGAATTCGTCGCCAGCGGTCTGCGCCGCGTGCAGCACCATCTCGACCGGATCCGTCGACTTGCCGCGCCCGCGCGCGATGTCCGAGAACAGGCCGTCGACGGAACGGTTCAGCAAGGCGTACAGGATGCCGCCCTTGGACCCGAACAGGTTGTAGGGCGTGGGACCGCTCAGCGACGCGCGCTCTGCGAGCACCGCCATCGAGAATTCCGTGGTCCCGGTCTTGCGGATCAGCGCCTCCGCGGCGTCCAGGATGCGACGCTTGCGGTCTTCCTTCTGGATTTCGCGCGACATGACGCCTTTGTCGAACTTTCCGCGCGGTGTTTCTTGCGTGAACAAGCTAGGACCTGCCAGCGCTAGGGCTGCGAAAAGATGGCGAGGCGGCGCGAGCCGGCGAAGATGTCGCGCGGCGTATAGCCGTAGAACTGCCGGATCGAGTGGCTGAAGTGCGTCGAATCCGCGTAGCCCGCATTCAGCGCGACGTCGAGCAGGTTCAGCGGATTGGCGATCAGCGGCATCAGTCCGCGCGCGCGCTTCCACGCGCGGAAGCGGCGGAACGTGGTCTGGGTCTGGTCGCTGAACAGGTGCGTGAATCGCGAGAACGACAGCCCGGTCATCGCGGCGCAGTCCTCGGCCGTCAGGCGTCCGGCGGGATCGTCCTTCATGCGCTCGATGGCGCGCGCGATGCGGGGGTCGAGTTCGCGTACCGGCAGGCGCTCGCCGAAGAAGCGCAGGTCGAAGTCTTCGGACGGCGAGGAGGACAGCGGTCGCGACAGGCCGGCCCGGATCGTCGCGGCGACGCGCTGGCGCTGCACCGCCGTCGCCAGGAACTGGTCGTGGAAGCGGCAG
>CAZXXM010000402.1:0-3207 GCA_964644715.1 uncultured Salinisphaerales bacterium | reverse complement strand
GTTCGTCGTCGGTTCGGCGCGGCCATGATACGGGACGCATCGCGCTCCCCCGTAGCCCGGACGAAGTCCGGGGTTCCGCTCGCGCACAGAGCACTTCCGCTGGTCTGGACGGGCTCGAGTCAACGGCTAGCGCAACGGAGCTGCGACTTAAGCAGCGACGGCAAAGGGAACAGAAAGGCGCAAAGGGCTTTCCAGATGATCCTTTGCGCCTTTCTTGGCTTTTTCTCCGCGTCCTTTGCGATGGCCTTGTTTTGTTTCCAGGCGGGCGCCGCGCCGCCGGTCATCGGCATGGGGCGCGCCCCACTTTGCCCGCTGGCGCGGTGCAGAAATAATCCCACTGGCCAAAAGTGAACGCTGTTATAAATCCGGAACCGACGTGCCCTCCGCAACCGCCCCGATCGAGCCGCGTGACTCCCGTCGCACCGCGGTGCGCGAGTTCAAGCGGCGGCTGATCCAGGACGCGGCCAAGCAGATCTTCGCGGACCACGGCATCGAAGCGGCATCGATGCGCGAGATCGCGCTGGCAGCCGGCTATTCGACCGGCCTGATCTACGCGTACTTCGAGACCAAGGAAGAGCTGTACGCGGAGATCCTGCGCGACTCGCTCGATGCGCTGTACGAGGCGATGGTCGCGGCCACCGGCTCGAAGACCGGACAGCGCGCCGTCGCCGCGCTGCGCGGCCTGTGGGATTTCTACACGCAGCGCCCGGCCGACTTCGATCTCGGATTCTATCTTCATGGCGGCGCACGCCCGGCCGGCCTGACGCGCGACCTGGACCACGAACTCAACGCGCTGCTCGACCGCGTGATGATCCACATCGGCGAGTGTCTGGTCTCTGATGGCCTGGCGACGCCGAAGAAAGCGCATCACCAAGCCGTGGCCTACGCCACCTCGCTGTTCGGCCTGCTGCTGATGACGCGTACCGGCCGCATCAAATCCGTCAAGGAAGAACCGGAACTCGTGCTCAACACGTTCCTGCGCGCCGTGACGCAGAAGAGCTCGAAATAGAAGTGACACAGGAGAACCGCATGACCGACGCCGCCGCGAGCTTCGAACCCAGCGAGCGCGTACGCGCCTACACCGCGCGTTTCCGGCGCTTCCTCGACGAGGACGTCGCCCCGCTCGAAAAGGCGCTCGCCGACGAGAAGGTGGGCACGCCCTGGCAGCCGCACCTGGACGCGGCCGGGCGCATGCATCCGACGGTCTGGGAGGCGCGGCGCAAGGTGCAGCGAAGGTCCGGCGAGCTCGGTCTGTACGCGCCGCACATCGCGAAGGAATTCGGCGGCGGCGGCTTCAGCCGCGTGGAGATGCACCACGTCGAGGAATACGTGTACCGCCAGTCCGGGCTGGGACTGGGCCTGGCGGCGCTGGCCTGGACCGAAGGCCCCAATCCGGCCAGCCCGCACATGTCCGTGTCGCTGCGCGAGCGCTACCTGTCGCCGCTCATGAAGGGCCAGATCACGACGGCCTTTGCCAATACCGAGCCGGGCGTCGGCAGCGACGTGCTCGCCATGAGCACGTACGCCAAGCGCGACGGCACCGACTGGATCATCAACGGGCGCAAGGCCTGGATCACCAATCCGCATTTCGCCGACTTCATCCACGTCACGGCCGTGACCGAACCGGGCGCCGGCTCGCGCTCGCTGTCGATGTTTCTGGTCGATGCCAAGACGCCGGGCTTCCGCCGCGGTATCGACATTCCCACGATGATCGACGACGGTCTCACCGGCGAGCTCGAGTTCGACAACGTGCGAGTGCCGGCCGAGAACCTGGTCGGCGAGGTGGGCGATGGCTTCGCGCTCGGCATGTCGTTCATCAACTGGCGGCGCGTCTGCCGCGGCGGCATGTGCGCAGGCTGGGGCGACTGGCTGGTCGAGCGCGCCGTGCAGCGCGCGCACTCGCGCAGGGCCGGCGGCAAGACCATCGCGGACTACCAGGCCGTGCAGCACCTGATCGCGAACATGGACATGGACGTCTACCAGGCGCGCTCCACCTCGCTGGTGGCGCAGTCGCGGCTCGACCAGATCGGCTGTTTCAAGATCCCGCTCGACCAGGAAGCGCATCGCCTGATCAGCCTGATCAAGGTCATCAACGACCAGGCCTTCTACCGCGTCTGCGACAACGCGATCCAGGTGCACGGCGCCTCGGGCCTGCGGCTCGGCTCGCCGGAAGAGAAGCTGTTCCGCATCGCGCGCAACCTGCGTATCCCGGCCGGGACGACCGAGATCCAGTTCAACGCGATCGCGCGCGGTGTGTTGCAGCGGAACAAGACGAAGCCGCAGCCGGCACCGTGAACGCGACGGCGCGCCGCTTGACGCAGTACGCCGCGGGCGGCGGCTGCGCCTGCAAGATGCCGCAGTCGATGCTCGGCAAGGTCTGGCAGACGGTGCGCGCCGCCGGTTTGCCGAAGCTGGATGCCGATCTGCTGGTCGGACTCGATGTGCCGGACGATGCGGCGGTGTACGCGGTCGACGCGACGCGCGCTTGGATCGTGACCTGCGACTTTCAGACGCCGGTCGTCGATTCCCCGTTCGACTGGGGGCGCGTGGCCGCGGCCAATGCCTTGTCGGATGTCTACGCGATGGGCGGACGGCCGCTGCTGGCGCTGAACCTGCTCGCGTGGCCGGCCGAGTTGTCGCAAGACATGCTGACCGACGTGCTGAGCGGCGGTGGCACCGTCGTGGCGCAAGCGGGTGCGCTGATGGTCGGGGGTCACAGCATCGTCGACGCGGTGCCGAAGTTCGGGCTGGTGGTGATCGGCGAAGTCCATCCGCAACGCATCCTGCGCAAGGGCGGCGGTAGGCCGGGCGACCGGCTGGTGCTGACCAAGCCCCTGGGCGTGGGGATCGTCGGGACGGCGATCAGGCGCGGACAGGCGGGCGCGGAGACGGTGTCGCTCGCCGTGGCGAACATGACGCGACTCAATGCGAGCGCGGCGCGCATCGCGAGCGAGGCGGGACTGCGCGGTGGAACCGATGTGACGGGATACGGGCTGATCGGACATCTCCACGAGATGGGACGGGCGGCTGGCCTTGGCGCGCGCATCTGGAGGGAAGAGGTGCCCGCCCTGCCCGGCGTGATGGAGCTGATCGCGCAAGGCTGCGCGCCGACCGGTTCGCGTCGCACCTTGGAAAACGCGCGGGAGCGGGGCTGGTTCGATCCCGGATCGCTGGATCTCGCGGCGCAGTTGCTGCTCGCGGACGCGC
>CAZXXM010000401.1:0-3207 GCA_964644715.1 uncultured Salinisphaerales bacterium | reverse complement strand
GAACTGATGGCGGCGCTGCGGCCCGATCGCCGGATTCGCGGCGCGCTGTATTTCGTCGAAGCCGACCGGCTGGTCGAACTCGGGTAGCCCGGACGAAGTCCGGGGTGCCGCTGCTTCGCCTCGAGAGGAGAGCCCCGGACTTCGTCCGGGCTACGGTTTGTGTGGCCGCCCGAGGTACTCCTGCGTCTGCATCTCGGTGAGTCGCGATCGCGTGCGGCGGAATTCGAACTGCAGCTTGTTGCCGGTATAGAGCGCGTCCAGCGGCACGTCGGCGGCCAGCAGCAGCTTCACGCCGCGATCGTAGAACTCGTCGACGAGATTGATGAAGCGGCGCGCGGGATCCTCGCGCTCGTAGGTGAGCTGCGGGATGCGCGAGATCAGGATCGTGTGGTGTTCGCGCGCCAGCTCGATGTAGTCGGCAGCGGCGCGCGGGCCCTCGCAGAGCTCGGCGAAGTCGAACCAGGCCACGCCGTCCGCGAGGCGGCGTACCTTCAGCTTGCGGCCATGGATTTCCAGCTCGACGTTCGGGCAGCCCGGTTCGGGGGCGATGTCCTTGAACGCGATCTCGAGTCGCTCGTCGGCGCGCGCGTCGTCGGGCGACAGGTACAGCTCGGCGCGCGTCAGAGCGCGCAGCCGATAGTCGATGCCGCCGTCGACGTTCAGTACCTCGACGTTGGACTTGAGCATCTCGATGGCCGGCAGGAAGTTCGCGCGCTGCAGGCCGTTGCGGTAGAGCTCGTCGGGTGCGCAGTTGCTGGTCGCCACCAGGGTCACGCCCTGCGCGAACAGGTGCTGAAACAGGCGGCCGAGGATCATCGCATCGGCGATGTCGGACACGTAGAACTCGTCGAAGCAGACCACGCGGACTTTCTCGGCGATCTCCGCGGCGACGAATCTCAGCGGATCCTGCTCGTCCGGAAATTTTCGCCGCCGCTCGTGCACGTCGAGCATGAAGCGATGGAAGTGCGTGCGTAGCTTGAATTCGAACGGCAGGGCTTCGAAGAACGCATCCATCAGGTGCGTCTTGCCGCGACCGACGCCGCCCCACAGGTACAGGCCGTCGACGTCGGGCCAGCGCAGCCGGCGGCCCAGGAAACGCTTCTTCGGCGGGTTGGCGAGCAGTTTTTCGTAGACCCGCTGCAAGGCCTCGACGGCGGCCGCCTGCGCAGCGTCCGGGACGAAGCCGGGCTCGGCCAGATCGGCGAGGTAGCGGTCGCGCGGGGAGATCGGGCCCTCGCTCATGCTTCGACCTCCATGCCGGTCTCGGTACGGGTCGCGGCGGTCACCGGGGCGACGTCGGGTTCGCCGCAGACCTGCAGCACCGCGGCGCGGGCGGCATCGCGAAGCTGCAGCGCATCGGGCGATGCCGGGATCGGCGGGCGGATGTCGATCTCGATGCGGCTCCAGTGCGGCATTCGGCTATGGCCGCCGTACAGCCGGCGCGTGCCGCGGATTCCGATCGGCAGAACCGGCACACCGGCACGCGCCGCGATCAGGAAAGCCCCTTTCTTGAACGACAACAGGCCGGGGTCGGGTTCGAACGTACCCTCGGCGAAGATCGCCAGCGACTGCCCTTCCTCGACCCGCCGTATCAGCGCGCGCGTCTGCGCGGCGCCTTCCCGTGCCGAGTTCCGGTTCACGAAGGTGACGCCCATGCGCCGCAGCACGAAGCCGACGTAGAGCCAGTCGGCGGCACCGTCCTGGACGACGAACGTGAAATGCGCCGGCAGCGCGGAGGTCAGCACGATGCCGTCGACGTAGCTGGCGTGGTTGGCGACGGCGATGCACGGCGAGAGCGGAACCCGTTCCTTGCCGTGCACGTGCATCGGCACCCCGATGCACAGCAGCGACAGGCGCACGCCATGGCGTCCGAACCAGCGGCGGATCGGCAAGGTCGGGCCCAGGATCACGAGCGGGCTGACGATGCCCAGGATCGTCACCGCGAATATCAGCGAGGCCACGGCGCCGTAGAGCCGGTCGAGCAGGCGAACGAAGATCAAAAGAGGGCTTGAGCGGGAATTTCAGCGCCTATTATGGAAGACATGACCGAAGAACCCAGCACCGGCGACCTGCTGTTCGCGCCCAGGCCCACCGACGAGGACCTGGCCGGGATCGAGCGCGTGCTGGACACGCTGTGGATCGAGCGCGGGGCGTCGAAGAACACGATCGAGAGCTATCGCTCGGACCTGAGCTTGCTGGCGCGCTGGCTGGCGCCTCGCGGGATCGAGCTGGCCCAGGCGCGCGAGGAGGACCTGAAGGACTACCTGGCGGCGCGCGGCAAGGCGCACGCGCTGGCGACGCCCAGGACGGGTTCGACATCGGCGTCCTCCGCCGGCCGCCGCTTTTCGGCCGGATCGCAGGCCCGGCTGCTGTCCGCGCTGCGTCGCTACTACCGCTTCCTGGTTCGCGACGGGGCGCGCCCGGACGATCCGACGGCGCGGATGCATTCGCCGAAGCTGCCCCGGGCCCTGCCCAAGTACCTGGAGATGAAACAGGTCGACCAGCTGCTGGCGGCGCCGGACACGGCGACCGCGCTGGGCCTGCGAGACCGCGCGATGCTGGAGCTGATGTATGCGAGCGGCTTGCGGGTCAGCGAGCTGGTCGGTCTGCGGCATCACCAGGTGCAGCTCGAACGGGGCCTGGTCCAGGTGATCGGCAAGGGCGGCAAGGAGCGGATCGTCCCGATGGGCGAGCCCGCCTGCGACGGGATCCGGGAATACCTTCGCCGTGGCCGGCCCGAGCTGGCGGACCGGCATCGCAGCGACGACGTCTTCATCACGGCACGCGGCGCCGCGATGACGCGCAACAACTTCTGGCAGATCATCAAGCGCTACGCGCGCGATGCCGGCATCACCACCCGGCTGTCCCCGCACACGCTGCGCCATGCGTTCGCCACCCATCTGCTCGAGCACGGCGCCGATCTGCGCGTCGTGCAGACCTTGCTGGGGCACAGCGACTTGTCGACGACGCAGATCTACACGCACGTCACCCGGGTACGGCTGCGCGACCTGCACGCCAGGCACCACCCGCGCGGATGAGCGGTGCCCCCCGTAGCCCGGACGGAGTCCGGGGATGCTGGTCGTATTGCGAGAGGAGCCCCGGACTGCGTCCGGGCTACGGGTCGCAGCGTCTCGAAGACTGAACGAATCGTCCGGTTCCGCGGTCTGCGGATGTGCGCGCCGGCGCTGATGCAGCGTGCTTCCCCTT
>CAZXXM010000400.1:0-3215 GCA_964644715.1 uncultured Salinisphaerales bacterium | reverse complement strand
AATGTCCGTCGCGAGATCCTCATGAACCGCCGGTCATGGTCGCGGGGCCGCGTCGTGGTGCTCGCCCTGATCGTCGCCCTCGTGGCCCTGGTCCTGCTGTGGGACTGGAACTGGTTCAAGGGGCCCATCGAGCGGCGCGTCGAGCAACAGACCGGCCGCAGCTTTCGCATCGGCGGGAACCTCGACGTCGACCTGGGATGGAATCCGCGCGTCACCGTCGACGACGTGCACCTGGGCAATGCGCCCTGGGCACGTGCCAGGGACATGCTCGGCGCCGAGCGCGCCGACGTGACGATCGATCTGCGCGAGCTGATCGCCGGCCGCATGAGCTTCCCCGACATCTCGCTGACGGCGCCGCGCATCGATCTGCAGAAAGGTCCCGATGGCGGCAATTGGCAGATCGCGACGCCGCGGCCGGACGATGAGGCGGCGAAGGAAGAAAACGGCAAGGCCGCGCCGCAGATCGGCCGGCTGTCGATCGATCGCGGCAAGCTCACGTACTACGACCCCGCGGACGACACCGACGTCGAGGTCGACATCGCGACGCTGTCCGGCGGCGAGACCGCGCGCAGCCTGATGCTGCGCGCGAGGGGCAAGCTGAGGACGCTGCCGCTCGAAGCCATCGCGCACGGCGGCCCGGTGCTGAGCCTCGCCGACACCCACGCCGCGTATCCCTTCGACGCCAAGATGCGCGCGGGGCGTACGCGCGCCAGCCTCGAAGGCTCGGTCACCGGTCTGCAGGCTTTCACGGCGGCCACCCTGCAGCTGGAACTCGAAGGCGAGACCCTGGCCGCGCTGCATCCGCTGACCGGCCTGGTGCTGCCGGAAACACCGCCGTACCGGATCCGCGGGCAGCTGGTGCACGAAGGCGCGGAATGGCGATTCAACGATTTCACCGGCAACGTCGGCGACAGCGATCTGTCCGGCAACCTGACCGCGACCTACCTCGACGAGCGCCCCCGGCTGACGGCCAAGCTCCGCTCGAAGCAGCTCGACATCGACGATCTCGCGGGCTTCGTCGGCGCCACGCCGGCCACCGGCCCGGGCGAGACGGCTTCCTCCGAGCAGAAGGTGGAAGCAGCCCGCAAAGAACAGGAAGACCGCGTCCTGCCCGACGAGCCGGTCGATCTCGCGCAACTGCGTTCGATGGATGCCGACGTCGAGTTCACCGCGCTGAGCATCCGGAAGAAGGATCTTCCGATCGACAACCTGACGACGCACCTGAGGCTCGAGCGCGGGCTGCTGACGCTGGAGCCGCTGAACTTCGGCGTCGCCGGCGGCCGCATCGAGTCGAACATGCGCATCGACGCGCGCCAGTCCGCGCTCGCGCTGGAGACGCGGACGCATTTCACCCGCCTGGACCTCTCGAAACTGCTGCCGGCCAACGAGGTCGTCGAGCGCAGCGCCGGCCTGATCGGGGGCCGCGCCAACCTGAAGAGTCGCGGATCGTCGACCGCCGAACTGCTCGGCAACGCGGACGGCGAACTCGGCATCGCGATGCGCAGCGGCAGCTTCAGCAACCTGCTGCTCGAAGGCGCGGGCCTGGACGCGGCGGAGGCGGTCGGCTTCCTGGTTCGCGGCGACCGCACGGTGCGGGTACGCTGCGGCGTGCTCGATGTCCAGGCGCGCGACGGGGTGCTCACGCCGCGGGCCTTCGTCATCGACACCACCGACACCAACATCGGCGTGAAGGGTTCGGTGGACATGGGCAAGGAGAAACTGGATCTGACCGTGCATCCGCTGCCGAAAGACTGGAGCCCGCTGAGCCTGCGTACGCCACTTCACGTGCGTGGAACGTTCAAGGAACCCAAGCTGCGGCCCGACCGCGCCTTGCTGATCAAGGGCGGCGCCGTGGCGGCGCTGGGCGCACTGATCAATCCGCTTGCGGCGCTGCTGCCGCTGATCGAAACCGGCCCCGGCGAGAATGCCGACTGCCAATCGCTGGTCGCCGCCGCCGAGCACGGCGGGGACCGCGGACCGGCTTCCCCGACGAACGTTCCTGCGCCGGACAACGACGACAAGAAATCCTGAGACGATGACGACGCCTCCCTCCACGCTGCCTTCTTCCAGCGAATCCAGCGGCACGCCGCCCGGCGACCGCGACGAGGTGGCAAGAGCCCGGGCCGAGATCGCGGCACGCGATCGTTTTCTCGGCACGGCAGTGCACGACCTGCGCTCGCCGCTGAACGCGATCATGAGTTGGGCCAACGTCCTGCAGACGCAGATTTCCGCCGAGGGCCCGCCGCTGATGGTCCGAGCGCTGACCGGCATCCGACAGGGCGTCGAGCAGCAGGCGCGGCTGATCGAAGAACTGCTCGACGCCTCGCGTGTTCTCAACGGCAGCATCGCGCTACAACGCTCGCCGGTGGCCGTGGCAACTGCGGTGCAGGCTGCGATCGCGAGTACCCAGGAACGCGCCGAGAGCGGCAGCGTGCGTGTGCGGATCGACATGGAAAGCACGTCGATGCAGATCGACGGCGACGCCGCCCGCATCGAGCAGATCGCCCGTCTGCTCCTGTTGAACGGGCTGGGCTTCGCACCGCGTGACAGCGAGATCCGGATCGCGCTGCAAAGCGTCGACGCGGAGATCCGCCTGAGCGTGAGCGACCGCGGACCCGGCCTCGTCGCTGCCAGCGTACCCATCTTCGAAACCACGCGCGCTGGCGACGGCGTGAGCGGCGCCGACGGAAGCCTGGTGCTCGTGCGCCGGCTCGTCGAACTGCACGCCGGCCGTGTGTGGGTCACGGCGGATGGCAACGGCGTGACTTATTGGGTGGCGTTCCCTGCCACATAGCGACAGCCCATCCGGGAAGACCCGGACAGGACGAAGTGCATGAGACCCTTGCCCGGATTGCTTCCGGGCAAGGGCAGGACTTCTCAGGTCGCCGTATCCGATCCGATGCGCTGACGCACGTTCACCTTCTCGTTCTCGCCGCCGTCCGCAGGCTGGCCGGTGGCCAGGGCCTTGAGAACGCCGAACAGCTGCACGAGCTTGCTGTTCGTCGAATCCCAGTACTGCGCGCTGACGGCATCGACGCGCAGCAGCGCGAGGTCCGGATCGTCCACCCCCTTCGGAAACCAGGCCTTGAACGCCGGCTTCCACAGTTCGCGGATCTTCTCCTTGTCGCGAACCAGTTCCGCCGGGCCGGACACCGAGACATAGCTGTTCTTTCCGGGATCGGCGTAACTGACGCAGACCTGGGGATGCACCAGCA
>CAZXXM010000399.1:399-3229 GCA_964644715.1 uncultured Salinisphaerales bacterium | reverse complement strand
GCATTCGGCGGACGATCGGCACGTAGAGCATGCGTGCCGAAGGATGGGCCACGCGGGCCGCCGGTCCGAGGACGACGGACCGCGGCGCCTCAGGCTTTTCGATTTCTCGGCGGCAGAGGAATCAGCGCCGACACCTCGCGCATGTGGTCGGCATACGCAGGCCGCCGCTCGACACTGCGTCGATCCATCATCGGAATGCTGGCGAACCAGAACATCGCGGCCATCGCCACGGCGCCCGGCACGATCCACCACCAGGCCTGCGCCGGTGCGCTGGCCAGTCCGAACAGCATCAGCCCCCACCAGAAGGCGAGTTCTCCGAAATAATTCGGATGCCGCGACCAGCCCCACAGGCCGCTGCGGATGAAGCTGCCTTCCTGTCGCTTGGCGATGAACGCGTGCAACTGGAGGTCCGCGATCGTCTCGATGGAAATGGCGCCCAGGGTCACGACGACGGCCAGCGCATCGAGCCATCCGAGCGGCGCCTGGCCCAGCGTCATCACCGCGTAGATCGGCAGGCATCCGAGAAAGACCTGCACCGTCGGAAACAGGTGGATGCCGAACAGGTCCACCCAGATCGCGGCGGACTTTCCGCTCTTCGCCCGCACCATCGCGTAGCGCCAGTCCTCGTGATGCAGCCCGCCCCAGTACGTGGCCCAGTTGGCGGTGAGCCGGATCGCCCAGATCCACACCAGGCCGATGACGAGCGCCGCGCGCGCCGCGTTCACGCCGGCGGCCTGGTTCTCCCAGAACCAGTACAGCGCGAGCAGCGGCGGAATCACGCTCCAGTACGCGTCGTAGAAACTCGAATTCCGGTAGCGCCAGCTGAAGACGAAAATCACCAGGGTCGCGATCACGTCGGCGGCGAAGGCATTCCATGGCGCAGGCAGCTTCCACAGCGCGAGAGCCGTTCCACCGATGACCAGGCAGACGGCATACGCCCACGCGATCAGCCCCAGCGCCCTGATTTTCTCCGACATGCCGCTCTCCGGTCCTCGCCGATGTGGGCCGGGACTATGAAGAATCGAATGGAGAGCGGCCTCACCTCAGCAGACGAGACGCCGCGGGTGGCGCGATGCTCCGGCTCCCGCCGTCGCGCAGGGCGCGCGAAGGCGGGACCGGGCACGTTGCGGCTTACGCGCCCGGCAGCGTGTAGTCCTTGAAGTGCTCGCGCAGCTTGTTCTTCTGCACCTTGCCGGTGGCGCCCAGCGGAAGGGCGTCGATGAACTGCACGTCGTCCGGCGTCCACCACTTCGCGATCTTGCCGTCGTAGAACTTGATCAGCTCGGCCGCGGTGACTTCGGCGCCCGGCTTCTTGACGACGACCAGCAGCGGGCGCTCGTCCCACTTGGGATGCACCACACCGATGACGGCCGCCATCGCGACGGCCGGATGCGCCATCGCCAGGTTTTCCAGATCGATCGAGCTGATCCACTCGCCGCCGGACTTGATGACGTCCTTGCTGCGATCGGTGATCTGCAGATAGCCATCCGGATCGAGCGTGCCGACGTCGCCGGTGGGGAACCAGCCGTCGACCAGCGGGCTCTTCTCGATCTGGTAGTAGCGATCGATGATCCACGAGCCCCGCACCAGCAGGTCGCCCGAGGTCTTGCCGTCGCGCGGCAGCTCCTTGCCCTCGCCGTCGACGATCTTCAGGTCGACACCGTAGATGCAGCGACCCTGCTTGACCTCGATGGCGAACTGTTCGTCCTTGCTCAGCGCGTCGTGTTTCTTCTTCAGCGACGAGTACGTCCCCAGTGGCGACATCTCGGTCATGCCCCAGGCCTGGTGGATCTTGATGCCGTAGTCCTGCTCGAAGGCCTTGATCAGCGCCGGCGGCACCGCGGAGCCGCCGCAGACCATCTTCCTCACCGTCGACAGCTTCTTGTTGTTGGCCTGCAGGTACTGCAGCACGCCGAGCCAGACCGTCGGCACGCCAGCGGACAGAGTCACCTGCTCCTGCTCGAACAGTTCGCACAGGTTCGGACCATCGAGGCCCGGTCCCGGGAACACCAGCTTTGCGCCCACCATCGGCGCCGAGTACGCCACGCCCCAGGCGTTGACGTGGAACATCGGCACCACGGGCAGCACGGTCTCGCGGCCCGACATTCCGAACACGTCGGGCTGGATGCTGGCCATCGCGTGCAGCAAGGTCGAGCGGTGCGAATACAGCACACCCTTGGGATTGCCGGTGGTGCCCGAGGTGTAGCAGAGACAGGCGGCGGAACGCTCGTCGAAGTCGGGCCAGCTGAACTCGTCGGAAGCCTCGGCCAGCAGGTCCTCGTAGCACAGCAGCTTGTCGATCTTCAGCGCCGGCATGTGCTTTCGATCGGTCATCGCGACCCAGGCCGTGACCTTCGGGCACAGCGCCGCGATCTTCTCGACGACCGGTGCGAAGCTCAGGTCGAAGAACAGGACCTTGTCCTCGGCGTGATTGGCGATCCACGCGACCTGCTCGGGGTGCAGGCGCGGATTGATCGTGTGCATCACCGCACCGATGCCCGAGATGCCGTAGTACAGCTCGAAATGGCGATACCCGTTCCAGGCCAGCGTCGCCACGCGATCGCCCAGCACGATGCCACGGGCCGACAGCACGTTGGCCACCTTCTTCGCCCGCCGGTGCGCATCGGCATACGTGTAGCGATGGATGCCCTTGACGACATTGCCGCCGTTGTCCGCGCTCGCACCTTCCACCGTGCGCGAAACGATCTCGGTGTCGCCGTGATAGCGGTCGGCGTGGACGAGCAGCGACGAAAGCTACTGGGGGATGCGGGGCGGTGTGGCAGGTCGGACGCTGGCGCGCGACGGGCAGCCCCAGCGCCGAGACGCACAC
>CAZXXM010000399.1:0-389 GCA_964644715.1 uncultured Salinisphaerales bacterium | reverse complement strand
GGTGTCGCCGTGATAGCGGTCGGCGTGGACGAGCAGCGACGAGATCAACAGCGGGATATCCATCATCTGGCCGAGCATGGTTCTGGTTCTCCTCCAATGCGTTCTTCTGGATACTTCTTAAGGGATACGACGGACCGCGACGATAGCGGAGCGGGCAGATCAGACCAAGCGATCCGGCTCATACGGCAGGCCATCGGGAAGAGAGCGATGCCGGTGCGAGGCCCGCGGCTTCGGTCTCAGAGCGGCGACGCCCCGGCGGGCCGTTCGAGCCACTCGATGCGGCTGCCGGGCGCCCCGCCCTCCGGGGGCTCCGCGTCGCCGATCCCGCCGATCCAGATCACCTGCTCACCGGTCGCCACGAGCGGGGTTCGCCGGCGTACCCAGGTGGG
>CAZXXM010000398.1:2129-3230 GCA_964644715.1 uncultured Salinisphaerales bacterium | reverse complement strand
GTCGGCGTGCGGGTGATACATGTGCGTGCCGTGCTGGCGCAGCGTGAACTCGTAGACGTAGGTCTCGCCCGGCTGGATGTGGCGCTGCGTGAGTCCGCCGACGCCATCCATGCCGCTGGGCAGCAGCAGCCCGTGCCAGTGCATGCTCGTGTGCTCCGGCAGCCGGTTGGTGACGTAGATGCGCACGCGGTCGCCTTCGACCGCTTCGAGCGTCGGACCCGGCGTGGTCCCGTTGTAGCCCCAGCACTTCGCGCGGCAGCCGGGCGCGAACTCGTGATCGATCTCCTCGGCGACGAGATGAAACACCTTCACGCCGTCCTCCATGCGTGCCGGCAGCGTCCAGCCGTTGAGCGTGTGCACCGGGTCGTAGGCGCCAGAGCGCGGCTTGCGCATCGGTGCGTCGCGCGCTTCGCTCCGCGGCGGATCAGCCGCGAGTGCCGGTCCGCCTGCCGCGGTCAGCGCGGCGGCGACACCGGCGAGCGAGCCGCTGCCGATGCCGGAAAGGACTTTGCGACGGCTGAGTTTCATCGCGTGCTCCGGTGAAGCGGGGCGGTGTTGCGATCGAGCGGGATGCGAGCGCGCATCGGGATCTCCAGGAGCGAACGGTCAGTGATGATGGGGCGCGGCAGGGGCCGGCTCATCGGACGAAGGAGGAGCGGCCATCGAATGGCCCTCGTGGTGGTGATGCGCCCCGCTGGCCGGAGGCCGCTCCGGCGGCACCTGGGGTTCGACGGTTTCGCGAGCCGGTTCAGCGGATCGAGGCAGTGCGGCGCCGATCGCACGCTGCAGGTCGACGCGGTGCTGCCAGTAATCGCGAACCACTTCGAGATAGGCCTGCCAGGCGTCGTACTGGTCCTGCCGCACGCGGATCAGGTCGAAGACGCCGACCAGCATGAAGTCGAGCTTCTCCTGCGTGCGCTGCACGATGCGCTCGTGCATCGGCAACAGCTGCTGCTGGTAGAGCGCGATCGCCTCGCGGTCGTTCTGCAGCCGCGCGTACGATCGCGCGACCTCGTTGCCGGTGGCGATCTCGGCTTCCAGCAGTTCGGCCTCGGCGCGTTCCAGCGCCGATTGCGCCCTGAGGATGCCGCCCTGGTTCTG
>CAZXXM010000398.1:0-2029 GCA_964644715.1 uncultured Salinisphaerales bacterium | reverse complement strand
GTCTCGACGTTCCAGCGCGTCTCGGAAGCGGGCAGGCCCATCAAGGTCGCCAGCCGCGACCGCGCATCGGCGACCGCGGCGCGTGCCGACAGCGCGGCGAGCGCGGCCTGGGCGGCCGCGGATTTCTCGAGGCTCAGCTGCAGGTCCGGCAGGTTGCCGGCATCGTGGTAGCGCTGCGCGAGCGTAGCCGCGGCCGTGGCGGCCCGGGCCACGGTCTGGCGCATCGTCGCCACGTGCTGCGCGCCGACCAGCGCGTAGTAGGCCGACTCCACGTCGCGCGCCAGGTCGAGCACGGCATTGCCGGCCAGCCGTTGCGAGCGCGCGAATTCCTGCTGCGCGATGCGGGAGCGCGCCGGCATCAGCAGCAGATCGAGAAAGCTTGCCGCGAGGCCGAAGCCGACCTGGTTGGATTCGCCGGCGCGATCCGGAAACATGATCGAGGCCGACAAGGTCGGATTGCTCATGCGGCCGGCTTCGACGACGTCCGCGCCGGCCAGGCCGAGCCGCGCGTACTCGATCCGCAGGCGCGGGCTGCGCACGAGCGCGATCGTCACCGCGTCGTCCGCCGACAGCGGACGCTGCAGCAGCGGTTCGATCAGCCGGGCCTGTGCCGATTCGTCGGTCTCCGGGATCCCGATCACCGGGCCGCCGCGCTCGGTGCTGAGCGCCGATACCGCGGACGCGCCGCGATCCTCGGGCGCCGTCGCGCAGCCGGCGGCGGCCAACAGCATCGCGATCGACAGACATCGACGCGCTTTCCACGATGCAACTCGAAACATCGACACACCCTCCATCGGCAGGCGGGCCAGGGACGCGACGAGGTCCTTGCGCCCGGTCAGCGGGTCGCGGGATGAGCCCTGCTGCCTCCGGATCCGGGCGCACGACGTTCGCGACGTCGACGCGGGCCAGCAGGGCGTCCCGCAGCGGTGATCAGGTCACCGGGCCGATGGGAGGTCGATTCAATTCCAGCAAGTGGGGCCGGACGGCGTGCACGCCGGCGACGTCGGCGCGTTGCGCGCCCGACGGAAACGATTCGAGAGGATGGGCCTCGGCCCGCGGTCCGACGGCGAATCCGCAGGTGCCGGCCGCGCAACGGTCGGCGCAGTGGCCGCAGCAGGGCGCGTGCGGGTCATCCGCCTGCGTGTCGTGCTGCATCGCCATGTCGGCGTGGTGCATGTGCGCGTGATCCATCGCGCCCATCGCTGCCATGTCGTGTGCGGCCGGTGCGACGACCGAAGCCGTTTGCGGACAGCCGGCCATCCCGGCCCACGCCGTTCCCGAGAACGGGAGCGCGACGGCCAGCAGCAGGGTCAGCAGGAGACGCAGGCGAGGCATGGGCCGGAGTATCGCGCCGGAGGGGGTGGGGACTGCAAGGGAGACGTGATGCGCCACTGCGTTTCGCGCAACGCGGACGACGTCCGGGGCGGCGCTCGTTCTGCGAACGAAACCCCGAACTTCGTCCGGGCAACGCTTGGGGCCTCAGCCCGTCTGCTGCGCCTGCTTCCACGCCAGCTCGGCCAGCGGCTCGACGAACGACGCCATCGTCTTGGCATGTGCGCTCGCCGCCGTGCCGCGCACGACGCGTCCGCGGATGCCGTGGATGATCGCGGTCAGGCGGAACATGTTGAACGCCAGGTAGAAGCTCAGGTTGTCGATGCCCTTGCGCCCGGTGCGCGCGCAATACGCGGCGACGTAATCGCTCTCCGACGGGATCTTCAATTCGGCCAGGTTCGCACCGACGAGGCCCGCAGTGATGCCCGGCGGCATGCGGTACATCATCAGGTGGTAGGCGAAATCGGCGAGCGGATGGCCCAGCGTCGACAGCTCCCAATCCAGCACCGCCAGCACGCGCGGCTCGGTCGGGTGAAAGATCATGTTGTCGCAGCGATAGTCGCCGTGGACGATCGCGGTGTCGTCACCCGGCGGAATGTGCGCCGGCAGCCACTCGACGAGCTTGTCCATGTCGTCGAGGCGGCCGGCGGCCTCGTCGGCGAGATACTGCTTGGACCAGCGTCCGATCTGCCGCTCG
>CAZXXM010000397.1:0-3265 GCA_964644715.1 uncultured Salinisphaerales bacterium | reverse complement strand
ATGGGACGAGTCGATGGAAAAGTCGCGCTGATCACCGGCGCCGCCAGCGGCATCGGCAAGGCCGACGCGCTGTTGCTGGCCAAGGAAGGTGCGCGAGTGGTGCTGACCGACGTCAACGAAGACGCCGGCCGCGCGGTGGCGGCAGAGATCGGCGCCGATAGCGCGCTGTTCCTGCGCCACGACATCTCGTCCGAAGACGACTGGATCAGTGCCATCCGGCAGACGCAAGAACGCTTCGGGGGCCTCGACGTGCTGGTGAACAACGCCGCGATCCTGGCGATGGCCACCATCGAGGACACCACGCTGGAGCTGTGGCAGAAGGTCCAGCGCATCAACTCCGACGGCTATTTCCTGGGCTGCAAGTACGGCCTGGCCGCGATGCGCGAACGCCCGAGCGGATCGATCGTGAACATGTCGTCGATGGCCGGCATTGGCGGCCAGTCGTCGACGGCCGCGTACAGCGCATCGAAGGGCGCGGTTGCGGCGTTGACGCGCAGCGTGGCCGCGCACTGCCGCGCGCAGCTCTACCCGATCCGCTGCAACTCGGTGCACCCGGACGGCATCATGACGCCGATGGTCATGACCACGAAGCGGCTCGGCAGCGGCAAGCCGGGCTACATCCGCGAGAAGGATCCCAAGCAGATCATGGCGCGCATGGCCAAGCCCGAGGACATCGCCAACCTCGTGCTGTTCCTTGCCTCCGACGAATCGCGATTCGTGAACGGCGCGGAGATGCGCATCGACAATGGATATCTGATGTGGGCGGACTGACCCGCCATTTCGCGAAGGCGCAGCGCGTGCCCCTTCGCTTTTCCCCCTCTTTCCGCTCACGCGGAGAGGGAGAATGAATCCGCGAGTGACGACGGTTCCGTCGGCGTTCGCGCGTTCGGTCGAACGCAATTCCTCGCGCGTCGCCGTCGTCACCGAAGACGGCCCGTCCTTGAGCTACGCCGAACTCGACGCCCAGCGTCGTCTGGCCGCACGCGCCCTGCTCGCCCACGGCGTGGTTCGCGGCGACCGCATCGCGATCTGGGCGCCGAATCGCCTCGAGTGGATCGTCGCCGGGCTGGCGGCGCATTCGATCGGCGCGGCCATCGTGCCGGTGAACACGCGCATGAAGGGCGCCGAGGCGGGCGACATCCTCGCGCGCAGCGGCGCGAAGCTGCTGTTCTGCGCCGGCCGCTTCCTCGACACCGACTACCCCGCGCTGCTGGCGCCGCATCGCCCATCAACGCTCGCATCCGTCGTGGTCTTCGGCCCGGCGCGCGACGGCGAGATCTCGTGGCAGGACTTCCTGCCGAAAGCCGACACGGTTTCCGAGTCGCACCTGCACGAGGCCGAATCCGCCGTCCAGGGCAGCGACTTGATGGACGTCATGTTCACGTCCGGCACGACCGGCCGGCCCAAAGGCGTGATGACGACGCAGGCGCAGAACCTGCGCACGATCGCCGCGTGGTCCTCGGCCGTCGGCCTGGTTCCGGAAGACCGGTACCTCATCGTCAATCCCTTCTTCCATGCCTTCGGCTACAAGGTCGGCTGGCTCGGTGGATTGCTCGCGGGACTGACCGTGTTGCCGCATGCGGTGTTCGATGCCAGGGCCGTGCTGCATCGCATCGCACGTGATCGCATCTCCGTGCTGCCCGGACCTCCGACCTTGTTCGTCTCGCTGCTCAACGATCCGGAACGTGCGTCGACCGACCTGTCTTCGCTGCGCGCGACGATCACCGGCGCCGCCGCGATCGCGCCCAGCCTGATCGAGCGCATCCGCGCGGAACTGGGCTTCAAGCTCGTGCTGACCGGTTACGGGCTGACGGAAACCTGTGGTGTCGTCTCGCTGTGCGAAAGCGGCGACGACGCACAGACGATCGCGCTGACCTCTGGAAAAGCCATCGCCGGCGTCGAGTTGCGCTGCGTCGATCCACAGAACCGGCCGCTTCCCGCCGGTGAGCCCGGCGAGATCGTCGTGCGCGGCGACAACGTGATGCAGGGTTATCTCGATGATCCCGCCGCGACGCGCGAGACGATCGATGCGGACGGCTGGTTGCATACCGGCGACATCGGCGTGCTCGATGCCCGCGGCTATCTGCGCATCACCGACCGGCTCAAGGATCTCTACATCACCGGCGGCTTCAACTGCTATCCGGCCGAGATCGAACGGCAGCTGGCCGCGCATCCGGCGATCGCGCAGAGCGCCGTCGTCGGCGTTCCGGACGACCGGCTCGGCGAAGTCGGTCGTGCCTACGTCGTGCTGCGGCCGGACCAGACGCTCGAAGAGGCCGCGCTGATCCGGTGGTGTCGCGAACAGATGGCGAACTACAAGGTGCCGCGTTCGGTGGTCTTCCTGGCGCAGTTGCCGACGAATCCTTCCGGCAAGGTTTTGAAGTACCAGTTGCGCGATCTGCCGTCGCCCGCGTCCTGAACGTTCCACGTCACGAAACATAAGGGGGAGAACCCAGATGTCCGATTCGCTCAAAGGCGTCATCGCACTCGTCACCGGAGCCTCGCGAGGCGCGGGCAAGGGCATTGCCATCGCGCTGGGCAGCCACGGCGCCACCGTGTACGTCACCGGCCGCTCGCAGAAGTCCGGAGATGCCCCGCTGCCCGGCACGATCTACGAGACCGCGGACGCGGTGACACGCGCCGGCGGCCGCGGCCTGCCGGTGGCCTGCGATCATCGCGACGACGCCCAGGTCGAGGCCCTGTTCCGTCGCATCGCCAAGGACTCCGGCGGCCTCGACATCCTGGTCAACAACGCCACGTTCCTGCACGACAGCCTGATCCACAAGGGCCCGTTCTGGGAGAAGCCGCTCGACATGGTCGACATCCTCGACGTCGGCCTGCGGTCCGCGTACGTCGCCAGCTGGCACGCGGCGAAGCTGATGGCGGCGAACAAGAACGGACTGATCGCGTTCACGTCCTCGTTCGGCGCCGGCTGCTACATGCACGGCCCCGGCTACGGCGCCCAGAAGGCCGGCGTCGACAAGTTCGCCAAGGACATGGGCGTGGACCTGAAGCCCCACAACGTCGCCGCCGTGTCGATCTGGATGGGCATGCTGCGCACCGACCGCACCAGGCGCGTCATGGATTCCGAGCCGCAGAAGTACGCCGGCTTCTGGGATATCGCCGAAACACCGGAGTTCACCGGCCATGTGCTCGCGGCGCTGTATCGCGACCCGAAGCGCGCCGAGTAATCCGGGCAGGTCCACTTCGGCGCGGAGCTGGCGCAGGAATACGGCGTCGGCGACGAGGGCCGGCTGCCGCCCTC
>CAZXXM010000396.1:0-3272 GCA_964644715.1 uncultured Salinisphaerales bacterium | reverse complement strand
CGAAGGTGTTCAAGGATTTCGCCGAGAGCCGCAAGCTCTACGGCGATCTCACCGAGTTGCCGACTCCGACGTTCTTCTACGGCCTGCGCGAAAACGAGGAAATCAGCGTCGACATCGACCAGGGCAAGACCTTGGTGATCCGCCTGCAAGGCCGCACCGACATCGAAGACGAAGGCGTCGTGAAGCTGTTCTTCGAACTCAACGGCCAGGGCCGGCAGATCCGCGTGCCGATCGCCGGCAGCAAGGCCGCGCAGGTCGTGCAGCCCAAGGCCGACGAGAACAATCCGAATCACATCGGCGCGCCGATGCCCGGCATGGTGGTGCGCGTCGCGGTCGCGCAGGGCGCCAGCGTGGCCAAGGGCGAACCGCTGGCCGTGCTCGAAGCGATGAAGATGGAGACCGTCATCGCCGCGCCGCGCGATGCGCGCGTCGTCAAGGTCCACGTGAAGTCCGGCACGCCGGTCAGCACCAAGGACCTGATGATCGAGCTCGAGTGAGCAGCCGCGCCGCGTGATCCCCGATCTCTACTGGATCCGGGACGCGGCGCCGGCCGGGCTCGCGATGATGCCGCGCCCACGCGCCGGCGAATGGCTGCGGGACGAGATGCGCGGCCTGAAGCAGGCCGGGCTCGACATCGTGCTGTCGCTGCTCACGGCGCCGGAGATCCGCGAACTGGATCTGGATCGCGAAGCCGAGCACTGCGTCGCCGCGGGCCTGCAGTTCCTGTCGTTCCCGATTCCCGATCGCGGAGTGCCCGCATCCGCAAGCGAGCTGCGCCGCCTGGTCGGCGCGCTGGCGGATCAACTCCGCTCGGGGCTCAAGCTCGGCATCCACTGCCGCGCCGGCATCGGACGCTCGGGCCTGGTCGCGGCCTGCGTGCTGAGCGAGCTCGGCACCCGCACGGACGCGCTGTTCCCGATGCTGAGCAAGGCCCGCCGCGTGAGCGTGCCCGACACGCCCGAACAGGAAGCCTGGGTTCGCGCGTTCATCGCCAAGCGGCCATGAGCGGACCGGTCGCCGGCGATGCGAACGCGGCGCCGACCGGCAGCCGTGGCGCACTGTGGACGCTGCGCATCCTGCTCGGGCTGCCGGTGATCGCAACGCCGGTGCTGTGGCTGGGAGGCCTGTTCGCTTTTCTCGCGCAGGGCATCACGCCGCTGCAGCAGCTGCACGTGCTGGCGGCGGTGTTCTACCCGGTCGTGTACGTCGTCGGGTTCGTCGTCTCGCGCGATCCCGCGCGCCGGCAGGACTACCGGGCGGCGACCGCGGTCATGCTCAAGGTGCTGCTCTACCTGGTCGCGGTGATCGTGCTGTGGCCGGTGATCGGATTCCGGTAGCCGGCGCGGCGAAGCCGAACCCTCCGCCGCTCAACCGACGGTGCCCTGCGCGAGTGCCGGATCCGGGCGGCGCACATCCTCGAGCGTGAGCGTGCGCGCCGGCAGCGCGAACGAAATGCCCTGCTGCTCGAACGCGGCAACCAGCGCCAGGACGATGCACTGCTGTACGTCCATGTGCACGTTGTAGTCCGGGTCCAGCACCCAGTACACGACCTCGTATCCCAGGCCCGAGTCCGCGAAGCGCATCACGTGGGCGCGGTCGAAGCGCGCCCGGCTCTGCTCGCCGACGATCGATCGGATGGTCTGCGGAATCTGCGCGAGGCGGTCGGAGCCGGTGTGATACGGCACCACGAAAGAGAGCACCACGCGCCGCTCGCGCATGCGCTTGTAGTTGCGCAGCCGCGACTTGAGCAGATCGCCATTGGCCATGACCAGCTGCTCGCCGGAGAGACTGCGGATGCGCGTGGTCTTCAGGCCCACCTGCTCGACGGTGCCCATGCAATCGTCCACCACGATGAAATCGCCGACCATGAACGGGCGGTCCAGCACGATCGAGAGCGACGCGAACAGATCGCCCAGGATGTTCTGCACGGCGAGCGCCACGGCGATGCCGCCGACGCCGAGGCCCGCCACGAACGCCGTCACGTCGACCCCGAGATTGGTAAGGGCGAGCAGCCCCATCAGCGACCAGATCGCGACGCGGCCGATGAACGCCAGCGCCGCGAGCCCGGTCGTGGCGGCGATATCCGAATCGATCGCCCGCGCGCGGGTCCGCGCCAGGTAGAACTCCAGGATCGCCGCGATCAGAAGGCCGAGCTGCAGGAAGGCGCAGAGGATCGCGATGGACTTGGCGACGGCCATCAGGCCGGGCGGCAGCGAGAGGTAATGGCATCCGGCATACACCGAGATGGGGAAGATCAGCCACTGCCGGATTCTTCCGACCGCCATCATCACCGCATCGCCCAGGCTCGTCGCCGTCCGACGCGCAACCGTTGCCAGCGTCCGCTCGGCGATGCGCTTGCCGAGCAGGACGGACAGGTTGATGACGACGGCGATGGCCAGGGCCATCAGCACGTCGACCGTCGTGGAATCGAGGCTGGCGGGAAGCAGGGACACGGCGATCCTCCGATGTGGTCGCGTCGATGGGCCTTCAGATGATGGGCGCGCGCTTCGGACCCGTGCCCGGCGGCGGATCTGGCAGGGGTTGCATTGGCACGTGATAGTCCGCGAGCAGCTGCCGGATCTCGGCACGATGCCGGGACAGGAAGTCCTCCAGCTCGACCTGCAGGCGATGCTCGCCGGGAGGCACGGCCATCGCGACGCTGTACTGCGTGGCGATGTCCGGATGCGCCGGATCTTCGTCGACCGGGACCCAGGTCATCGGGGACGACGCACGCGCGGCGAAGTACGCCAGGATCGGCCCCCAGCCGACGCCGACGTCGATCTCGCCAGCAGCAAGCGCATCGATCAGGGACTTGGCGGGATTGCCGGACAGCGGGCCACCCGAGACGCGGAACGCGCGGACCTGCGGCGACAGGCCATGAGCCGCGGCCAGGCGCCCGGGCGGCGTCCATTCGGCCGCGGCATTTCCGCTGTAGACACCGATGCGCAGATGGCGCAATGCCGCGTCGGCGAACGTGTGTACGTCCAGGTGTCGATCCGCGCGCGTCACGAACACGTAGGAAGATCGGTAGTACGGCGTGGTGAGCCGCGCATCCGCGTCCTGCACCGGCACGCCCAGCACGAGGCCGCAGCGTCCGGCGCCGCCGGCAAGATCCTCCCGCAGGGAACCGCGCCGGAATCGCCAGACGAATTCCAGCGGGCGGCGCAGGTCACTGGCGATCATCTGGGCGAGCACGTTCTCGAAACCGCGGCCGCTGGAATCCGATAGCGGCAGGTTGCGCGAGTCGGCGCAGATGCGAAGCGGTTCCGCAC
>CAZXXM010000395.1:0-3279 GCA_964644715.1 uncultured Salinisphaerales bacterium | reverse complement strand
GCCAAGCATCACTTCTGCGTGCACGACGAGCAGGCCAGCGTGCTCTTCACCGGCGATACCTTCGGCATCTCGTATCGTGAACTCGATCTGCACGGCCGCCAGTTCATCTTCCCGAGCACGACGCCGAGCCAGTTCGATCCGCCCGCGCTGCACGCCTCCATCGACAAGCTGCTGGCGCTGTCGCCGCGTGCGATCTACCTGACGCACTACAGCGAGATCACCGACATCCCGCCGAAGGGCGTCGATCTGCACCGGCTGGTCGAGGCGCACGCGCAACTGGGCCTGGCGTGGGAAGCCTGCGCGGATCTCCGGGAACGCGCGGCGGGGCTTGCCGCGGGCGTCGAGCGCATCGCCGTCGAAGAAGCGCACCGCGTCGGCGGCGACCCGGCCCGCTGGATGCAGGTGCTCGACAACGACATCGCGCTCAATGCGCAGGGCATCGGGTCCTGGCTGGATTTCCGCAGCAAGAAGAAAGGCTGACGTCGGAAACGTAGCCCGGACGAAGTCCGGGTCGTCAGATCCCGAGCGCTTTCCCGGTCTCCAGCCACAGTTCCGCGTATGCCAGCGCCGCCGCATCGTCGGACGGCGCGAACGCCGCCACCGGTGCACGACGTTCGCCCATGCGCTCCACGCTCGACGAATACGGCACGACGGCCTGCATCCGCGAGGCCATGATCTCGGGCGGCGCCTCCAGCAGTTCACGATGCAGACCGCGCCGGCGGTCCGCCATCGAATAGAACGGCCGCAGCTTCTTCACCGGGAAGCCCTCTTCCTTGAAGTGATGCCGCAGCTGCTCGTACGCGCGCAAGCTCAGCCAGGTCGGCACGACCGGCACCAGAATCAGATCGGCCGCCGCGAAGACGTTGTCCGCCAGATGAGAAAGACTCGGCGGGCAGTCGAGCACCGCCAGTGAATAGGTTTCCGAGAACGGCTTGAGCAGGCGACGCAGCGCCTCGCGTGGCGGCTCCACCTTCTTGAGCATCACGTCGAGGTAGCGATACGAGAAATCCGCCGGGATGACGCTCAGGTTCTCGAACGGCGTGGGCTTCACCAGCCGCCCGACCGGCGTCTCGCCGGCCAGGACCTTCTTGGTCTTCTCTTCGCCGGGCTGGCCGTGCAAGTACCAGCTCGAGGCTCCCTGCGAGTCCAGGTCCCAGACCAGCGTCTTCAGGCCGCTGGTGGCCGCGAAATAGGCCAGGTTGACCGAGGCAGCGGTCTTTCCAACACCGCCTTTGACGTTGTAGATCGCGAGCGTTTTCACCTGCCCTCCTGGCGCCGGACGCGCGAGATTTAACACGCCATGCCGAGGCGGGCGAATCCCGGAGCCGGCCGATTGCGTAGCGTCCGGCATACCCGAAGAAGAATGACGGCCGTGCGAAGCCTGCTCCCGATCCTGCTGCTGATGATCTGCGTGTCCGTCCGCGGAGCGCCCGTCCCGCCCGGGGGGCAGGATGAAATCGCCTGGCAGGCCTGGTCGCCGGCTGCCTTCGAGCAGGCGCGCGTCGAGAAGAAGCCGGTGTTCCTGTACCTCGAGGCCGTGTGGTGCCACTGGTGCCACGTGATGCAGCGGGAAACGCTGTCACGACGCGACGTGCGCGAGCGCCTTGCTCGAGATTACGTGGTCGTCCGCGTGGATCACGATGCGAATCCGGGCCTGGCCAATCGCTACCGGGATTACGGGTGGCCGGCCTTGGTCTTCCTCTCCGCGGACGGGACCGATCTGGTGAAGCGCGCCGGCTACATCGAACCCGAGCCGTTCGCACGCCTGCTCGACGCGATTGCTCGCGATCCGACCCCCGAGCGGGCGAGCCGGGTCGTGGACCCGCCCGTCGGCGCCTCACGGCTCACTCCGGCGGATCGTGCCTTTCTTCTCGCCCGGCACGACCGCAGTTTCGACGCCGAGCTCGGCGGATTGCGAACCGCTCAGAAGTTCATCGATCGCGACAGCGTCGAATACGCCCTCGTGCACGCGGACGATCCCAAGGAGCGGGTGAAGGCCGAGAAAACGCTGACGGCCGCGCTGGCGCTGATGGACCCGGTGTGGGGCGGCGCCTCGCAATACTCCACGAGCGGCACCTGGAATCACCCCCATTTCGAGAAGATCATGCGCACGCAGGCGGCTTATCTGCGCATCTATGCGCTGGCCTACGCTCGGCTCGGCCGCACTGCGGACCTGCGCGCCGCGCGCGACATCCAGCGCTACCTGTTCGCGTTCCTTCGCTCGCCCGAAGGCGCCTTCTACGTCAGTCAGGACGCCGACGTGGTACCCGGCGAATCCTCGGGCGCGTACTTCGAACGGGACGACGCCGGCCGCCGCAGGCTCGGCGTGCCCAGAGTCGATCGCCATCGATACGCCGATGCCAACGGGAACGCCGCCGAGGCCCTCGCAATCCTGTACGCCGCCAGCGGCGACGCGTCCGCGCTCGCCGCAGCGCGGCAGGCCGTCGAATGGACGATCGCGCACCGCAGCGACGCGAAGACCGGCCTGATGCGCCACGGCGACGACGCCGATCCGAATCCTCATCTGAGTGATTCGCTCGCGGTGGCGCGCGCCGGTCTGGCGCTCTACGAGGCGACGTCGGAGCGGCGCTGGCTCGATCTGTCGCGAGAGCTCGGCGCGGGAATCGATTCGCGATTGCGCGCGACCACCGCCGGATTCCTGACCGAAGCCGAGCGGCCTGGTCTGCCGGTACGGCCGCGGCAGGACCTGGCCGAGAACATCGCGGCCACGCGATTCTTCAACCGACTGGCGCACTACACGGGAGAGACGACGTTTCGCGACGCCGCGCTACACGCCATGAAATACCTCGCGGGACATGCATCGCAGCAGACCGATTTCGAAGAGGCAGGGATCCTGCTTGCCGACGACGAACTCGCTCGCGATCCGACGCACCTGACCATCGTGGGGGCCAAGTCCGATCCCGCTGCCCGTGCGCTGTTCGACGCCGCCATGCGCACGCCGGCCAGCTACCGGAGGATCGAGTGGTGGGATCGAACGGAGGGCCCGCTGCCGAACCCCGACGTCGCGTATCCGGAGTTGACTAAACCGGCCGCCTACGTCTGCACGGCAGGGCGCTGCTCGCGCCCGAGCTACGAAGCGAGCGACTACGCGATTCAGATCACGCGCCTGACGAGGGCGAAGAAACCCTGATCCCGATCGCAAGGGCGCCCCTACCAAAGAAATGCCCCCGTTTCCGGGGGCACTTTCAAGCTTGTTGCAGCGGCAGCGGCTTATTCGTCGAGGAAGCTGCGCAGGTAGTTCGCGCGGCTCGGATGACG
>CAZXXM010000394.1:0-3292 GCA_964644715.1 uncultured Salinisphaerales bacterium | reverse complement strand
AGCTGCGAGACGATCTCGAGCTGCTGGTGCTGCCGGAGGGCGCCATCGAGGTGCGCTCGATCTCGCGCTTCGGCACGCGCGATTTCGGCAAGAACCGCGAGCGTGTCGAGGAACTGCGGCGTGCGTTCGAAGCGGTGCCTCAGCCTTCGTCGACGATCGAGCCGCAGAACTGACCCGCCCGCCGGAGCGCGACGCGCGGGCGAGATCGGCCGCTGCTAGCGCGCGTCGATCATCGCGCGCACGCGCGACGTCAGCGCCGTCATCGTGAACGGCTTGGTGATCACTTCCATCTCGGCGGCCAGGTGGCCGTTGCCGAAGACCGAGTTCTCGGCGTAGCCGGTGGCGAACAGCACCTTCAGCCCGGGACGTAATTCGCGCGCCGTCTCGGCGACCTGGCGGCCGTTCACTCCGCCAGGCAGGCCGATGTCGGTGATCAGCAGGTCGATGCGGGCGTCCGACTGCAGGATGCGCAGGCCGGCGGGGCCATCCGCCGCTTCGAGCACGCGGTACCCGGCCTCCTGCAGCACCATCGTGACGACGAAGCGGATCGATTCCTCGTCGTCGATCACCAGAACCGTCTCGCCGTGCCTCGTCGAAACCTCGCGGGGCTCCAGGGGCGCCTCGACCGCTTCCATCGCACCGGTGTAGCGGGGCAGGTACAGGCACATGGTCGTGCCGATCCCGACTTCGGAGTAGATGCGCACCTGCCCACCGGACTGGCGCACGAAGCCGTGGATCATGGAAAGCCCCAGCCCCGTGCCCTGGCCGAGCGGCTTGGTCGTGAAGAAGGGATCGAAGGCGCGTGCGCGGACCTCGGGCGTCATGCCGGCACCGGTGTCGGTCACGCAGAGCGAGATGTACTGGCCGGGGGTGAGTTCGCGCTCTCCGCCGGCGAGTTGATCCAGCCACTTGTTGGCCGTCTCGATGGTGATGCGTCCGCCGCCGGGCATCGCGTCGCGTGCGTTGATCACCAGGTTGAGCAGCGCGCTTTCCAGCTGCGAAGCGTCGATGAGCGTGGGCCAGAGTCCGCCGGCGCCGACGACCTCGAGTTCGATCTGCGGGCCGATCGTGCGGCGGATCAGGTCGGCCATGCCGGCGACGAGCCGGTTCACGTCGGTGGGTTTCGGGTCCAGCGTCTGGCGGCGCGAGAAGGCCAGCAGTCGCTGCGTGAGCGTGGCGGCGCGGCTAGCCGCTGTCTGCGCCGTATCGATGAAGCGCTGTACGCCCTGAAGGCGTCCTTCGCCGAGACGGGTCTGCAGCATCTCCAGGCTGCCGCTGATGCCGCCGAGCAGGTTGTTGAAGTCGTGCCCGACGGCTTCCATCTTCTGCGACTGGCGCAGGGCTTCCTGCGCCGCGGCCAGCTCCTGCTGCGCGAGGCGCTCCTCGGTGATGTCGCGTCCGATGCAGTAGACCAGCCCGTCTTCCTGCACGCCGACCCAGCTGATCCAGCGATAGCCACCCTCCTTGCAGCGGTAGCGGTTCGGGAAGCGGATGGTGGGGTTGTCTTCGTCGAGCGCGTCCAGGCCCTGGCGCGTCGCGTCGACGTCGTCCGGGTGCAGCAGCTCGAAGATCGACATCCGGGCGACTTCGTCCTCCGACCATCCCAGCACCGTCTTCCAGGCGGGATTGGAGGTGACGAAGTAGCCCTGGTGGTTGAGCGCACCCAACAGATCCGGAAGCAGGCGCCAGGTGAGTCCGCGGGCTTGCGTGCGCTCGAGGACCTGTCGCTCCAGATTGGCGTTGAGATCGCGCAAGCGCGCTTCGCTCTGGCGCAGGGCGATCTCGGAGCGCGCGCGCTCGCTGACGTCGGCCCCTTCCACGAAGATCCCGGTGACGCGGCCCTCGGCGTCCTTGAGCGGCTGGTAGACGAAGTCCACCACGTGTTCGACGGCCGCGGCGTCCGGACCGGAGTGGACCACGAACGGCGCGCCGTGGGCGGTGTAGGGCTGGCCGGTCCGGTACACCTCGTCGAGCACGGCCAGGTAACCCTGGTCGCCGGACGGGGCGGTGATGCTGCGCACGGTGCGGCCACGAACGTCGTTGTTTCCGATCAGCCTCATGAAGCCCGGGTTGGCGAGCATGATTCGGTGCTCGGGCCCCTTCAGCAGCGCCATGAACGTCGGCGCCTGCTCGAACATCTGGGCGAGCTGCTCGCGTTCCGCCTGCAGGCGCAGGCTGGCGACGACCGCTTCGGTGCGATCGACGACGATGGCGATGACGCCCACGGGTCGGCCGTCGTGATCGACGATCGGCGAGTAGTCCAGGTTCATCCAGACGCGCTCGGCGCGACCGTGCCGGTACAAGGTCAGTTCCTGATCCTTGTAGGCCAGGGTGCCGCCGGCCAGCCCGGTGCGCATCACGTTGTCGTTGAACGTTGCGACCTCGGGCCAGCCCTCGCGCACCTTGCTGCCGAGCAGTAGCGGATGACGCCGGCCGGCGAACACCGAGTAGCCGTCGTTGTAGATCATCACGCCGTCGGCTCCCCAGAGCACGACCATCGGCACGGGGGAACGCACTGCCAGCCCCACCGCGGTCTTCAGCGTTTCCGGCCATTGATCGATCGGGCCCAGCGAGGTCGCCGACCAGTCGAAGGTCCGGATCCGTCCCGACAGTTCGCCCTGTTCCCCAAGAAACGCTGCCGTGGTCACGCGGAAATCCCGGTTGTGCGCCGATCAAAAAAATGCGGACCGATGTCCGCAGGCTCCGGCGATCACGGGTTCCGATCACTCGAACGTCGTCGCCGGTCCCAGTGTAAAGGGCTGGCAGGCCACGACGCGACGGGAGAAATCGGGCACTTTTCGTGCTGAAGGTCGGGTTTTTTTCGAGCGACCCGCGATCTGCGGGACCGGGAAAGGACACACCCGATCGGGTGAGCCCGGCGAATCAGCCCGCGCGTTCGAGGACGACGTAGGCCATCACCCAGCCGTCCTCGTCGGTCAGCGAGACGTGCCCGGCGACGATCCCCAGGTGAGCCAGCCGGGCCTGCATCGCATCCGAGTAAACCAGATGCGGCCGTCCGAGCTCCCCGCGCACGACGCCCACCTCGGGATTGGCGTAACCGCGTACGCCGGTGCCCAGCGCCTTGCCGAAGGCCTCCTTCACCGCCCAGGACTTGGCGAGAAAATTGGTTCCGCGCTTCGACTGCAGATACTGTTGGAATTCGGCCGGGTGCAGCAGCTTGCGCGCGAAGCGGTCGGGATGTCGGGCCAGTACGGCCGCGATGCGCTCGACGCGGATCAGGTCGGTGCCGATGCCGTAGATCATCTGCCGTGCCGCGCTGCCGGATCAGTCG
>CAZXXM010000393.1:0-3304 GCA_964644715.1 uncultured Salinisphaerales bacterium | reverse complement strand
ATGTGAAGACTTCACCCGTTCGGGTAGGCCCGGAGCAATTGGACAGGCTGTCTTACAGCCTCCGGAGACACCAGCCATTGTCGCGTATTCTCGCGATAAACAACTATGGTACCGTACCAATCCGGCCGATATTCGAAGAGCCGGACTTGAAGAATCGGGCGCCGCAGCAGCGCCCCGCACCGACGCCTCGCGTGCGTCGAGGAGGAAATGGATGCCAGGTATCGACAAGGATCGGCCGTCGCCCGCGTGGATCGCCGAGTTGCGCAAGCGATTCCCGATCGAAAAAGAGATCGATCGAGTCCTGACACGCAAGATGCAGCGGCGTGCGGGGCCCGGTTACTCCCCGATGCCACTGGATACGCTCGTCGAAGGCACCGAGTCCTTGATCCGCTCGCAGGTGGGCGGTCGATGCCAGCTCTCCGAGGCGCGCTGGCTGTCGGGCGGTGCTTCCAAGCTGCAGATGGCGTTCGTGCTGGACTGGGATCGCCCGGGCAAGGGTCGCGAGAAGACGCCGATGGTCCTGCGCATGGAGCCGGCAGAGTCGATCGTCGAGACCAGCCGCCTGCGCGAGTTTCAGCTGATCAAGGCGTTCGAAGGCACGGTGCCGGTCCCGCCGGTGTTCTGGTGCGACGCCGAAGGACAGCACCTGCCGTATCCGGCGCTGGTCTACGGGTTCGCCGAAGGCGTGACCAAGCCCTCCGCTGGCCACAGCGGCGTGACCGGATTGGGGACGCACCTGCCGCCGGAGTTCCGGGGCAAGCTGGCGCCGCAGTTCGTGGACTGCCTCGCGAAGATCCACACCTTCGATTATCTCAAGGCCGATCTGAGCGCCTTCGAGATTCCCGCGGCCAACAGCACGCAGTGCGCCGAATGGGGCGTTAACTGGTGGACGCGTGTGTGGGAAGAAGACGCCGACGAGGAGATTCCGCTGATGCGTCTGGCGGAAGCCTGGTTGCGCCGGCACATGCCGGTGATGGACAAGGCGGTCACGGTCCACGCGGATTACAGGCTCGGCAATTTCCTGTTCACCGAGCACGACGCGCGGATCTCGGCGTGGCTGGACTGGGAACTCGGACGCATCGGCGACCGGCACCAGGACATCGCGTGGACGACGACGCGCGCGTTCGGGCATCTGGCCGAAGACGGAAAGACCTTTCTGACTTGCGGATTGCTGCCTGAAGCCGAGTTCCTCGATGCCTACGAGAAGGCCACCGGCTTCACGCTCGATCCCAAGGCAGTGCACTGGTACAAGGTCTACAACGATTACATGATGGCGACGCTGCTGTTCGCCACCGGCTATCGCATCGCAAACGGCGGCAAGACGCACCAGGACGTGCTGATCACCTGGCTGATGGGCATCGGCAACACGCTGCTCGAGGAAATGCGCACGCTCATCGAGGAGGCACCCTGACATGCAAATGCGCCCCGATCTCCAGATCAAGAGCGTCATCAAGGCCATGAACGACGTGGTCCTGCCGGCGGTCGATCCGCAGAACAAGCTCGCCCAGGAACAGGTACGACTGTGCATGGGCCTGCTCGGACTGATGGCCCGGCAGCTCCCGTTGCAGTTCCGTTTCGACTGCGAGGAGCTCGCGCGCCTGTGCGCGTATTCCGACGAACTGCAGCGCATCGCTTCCGACGGCCGACAGTCCGAGGCCGCGATCGCGGATCTCAAGCAGAAGACACTCAGTGCGAGCGCGACGCTCGAGCGCGCCACGGTTTCTCCGCACGACGTCGAGCAGGCCGTACGCAGTCTGCGCGAAGCGACCGGTTCCCTGGTCAGCAGCGTGTTCCGCGATTCGACAGCGCCGTTCAGGACCGCGTGCAGCGCGCCACGCTGGCGATGTCCAAGGAACAGTTGCTGCGCGATCGCGCCTGGGTGATCACGCAGGGCTGGGAGCCGGATCCGAAGTCCGTCCCGCCGATCGAGCAGCTGCTGGGAATCGGCAGCCCCTGAGCTGCATCCCGGACGAAGTCCGGGATGTCGCGAAACGCGATCCGGACTTGGTCCGGGCTACGGTTCGTGCGATTCAGGAGCACACCCCCCGAATGAGTCGGGATATCCCCCGCTTCGCGTGATACCCGCAAAGACGCGCGGACTCGATGCTCTTCCCGCCGGCAAACCGTCGGCGGAGGAGTGCGCGCAATGTGGCTTGATGGACGTCAGATCAACGAAGTGACTTCGCTGGACGGTCAGCACGAACGCTGGCCGATACCGACGCAGATGCTGTCCAACGGCGAATTCATGCCGATCCCGCAAACCCCGCAGCAGAAGCACGTCGAGCATCTGATGGGGCAGCTCGCGGATCGCCGCAGTCGCGAACTCGGCATGAGCCGTCGCGACTTCCTGCGCTCGTCGCTGGGCACGGCCACCGCCTTCGCGGCGATGAACTCGGTGTTCGGCACCTACTTCAACGACGCCAGCGCCGCCAGTCTCGATCTCGACGCCGCCGCCGCGCTGCGCAAGCGCGTGGCCGACCAGCTGATCATCGACGTGCAGCTGCACTTCGTGCGCGACGACTACGCCAAGGAGATCGTCATGGTTCTCGGCGAATACGCCAAGAACTGGAATCCGGTGATCGCGCGCGAGGGCGTGACCTTGGAGCGCTACAAGTTCGACAACCTGCTCAAGGAGGTCTACTTCGACAGCGACACCACGATCGGCCTGGTCAGCGCCGCGCCGTCGGAGCAGGGCGACAACATCATCGTCGGCAACGCTGGTCTCGAACAGGCGCGCCGCCTGGTCAACGAAGCCGCCGGCTCACGCCCCATGATGTGCCACTCGGTCATGTCGCCCGGCCAGAAGGGCTGGCTCGAAGAGATCGACAAGGCCATCGAGGTCTACAAGCCCAACGGCTGGAAGGGCTACACCTTGGGCGATCCGTTCGAGAACTCGCAGTTCCCGTGGCGGATGGACGACGAGAAACTGATGTACCCGGCGTACGAGAAGACGATGAAGTCGGGTATCCGCACCGTGTGCATCCACAAGGGCCTGCTGCCCGACGACTACCAGCGCAGCCTCAAGCACTGGAAGCACGCGATGGTGGACGACGTCGGCAAGGCCGCCCAGGACTGGCCGGGGCTGAACTTCGTCATCTATCACTCCGGTCTGCGCATGTTCCTGACCAGCCCGGAGCCGACGCTCGTCGAGTTCGACCTCGTGCCCGCCTGCACGCTCGTGATCGCGGGCAATCACAAGCCGGCGCTGCGTTCGGTGGACGAGGCGATCCGCCGGCGGATGCAGCTCGTGCCCTTCACGCAGACGATCCCAGAACCGGAACGCGATTCCACGTTGCCGGAGCGG
>CAZXXM010000392.1:0-3322 GCA_964644715.1 uncultured Salinisphaerales bacterium | reverse complement strand
AGCCGCGGAACGGAATCGTCAGCTGCTCGATCAGCCCGCGGATGCGTTCGGCCGCCGCACCGAAACGGCTGCCGTCGGGGTCGTCGATCAGCACGACGAATTCTTCGCCGCCCAGCCGGAACACGGCGTCCGCGGTGCGCGCAGACTGCTGCAAGGTCGCGCTGATGGCACGCAGGACCTCGTCGCCCGCGTCGTGACCGTGGCGGTCGTTGATCTGCTTGAAGTGGTCGACGTCGAGCAGCAGCAGGCCGGTCCCGTGGTTGTCGCGGCGGTCGGCGAGACGGCGGCCGACGAGGTCCTCGAAGTGGCGGCGATTGAACAGGCCGGTCAGCGGATCCCGTAGCGCCTGCCGGCGCAGCTCTTCGCGCAGGCGCACGTTGCCGATCGCAAGGCCGATCTGCTCCGCCGCCGAATCGATCAGCGTGCGGTCCGGAGTGACCTCGGTCTCCGGCGTCCAGCGCAGATGCATGAGCCCGATGATCTCGCCCAGCGCGACGATCGGCATGCAGGCATGCGGCGCCTGGTGGTCGCGCTCGTCGTGCCCGTGAGGGCACACCTGCGGATCGCGCGGATCTTCGACGTGCAGCGGCTGGCCGCGGCGCAGCGCCCAGCAATCGTTCACGCCGACGGCGAGCGGTCCCGGCTGCGGCAGGTTCCACGACGTGAGATGACCGAAGCGGCCGCGCTGGCCTTCCTCGATCCACAGTTCGCCGGAGAACTGCCGGAACACGCGCGGCAGGAACGCGGCGATGATCAGATTGGCCTCGCGCGCGTTCTGCGCCGCGGGCAGGGCGCTCATCATCTCGGCCAGTTCGCTCAGATCGCGCGTGCGGTCGGCCCAGCGGCGCGTCGTGTCCTGCAGCTGCTGCGTGCGCTCGACGACCTTGCTCTCCAGGTTGGCGTGCAGCTGCTGCAGCTTGCGCGCCGATTCCAGGCGCTCGGTGATGTCGTCGACGACGAGCGCGAGCCGCACCGGCTCGCCCGGTGCCTGTTCGAGCCGCCGCGCGAAGATCGAAACCCACACGCGGCTGCCGTCCGGCCGGCAGTAGCGCTTCTCGAAGCGGTAGTCGCTGATCTCGCCGGCGATCAGGCGGTCGCGGAGCGGGCGCTCTCCGGCGCGATCGTCCGGTTCGGTGATGGCCATGCAGGTCGTCTGCAGCAGCGACTCCGGGGCGTGGCCGATGATCTCGCGGAAACGATGGTTCACCATCAGCCAGCGGCTGTCCGCGTCGACCAGCGCGATACCCACGGCAGCCTGTTCGAAGATGCTGCGGAACTGGACCTGGCTGTCCTTGAGCTGCGCTATCGCCGACTGCTCCTCGGTGACGTCGTCCACCAGGCAGTACACGGAGCGGATCGAACCGTCCGGCGCGTGCAGCACCGAGATGTACCAGTGACACCAGACCGAACGGCCGTCCTTGTGCACGTTGCGATGGATGCTCGTGGTGAAGGATTTCCGCTCTACTTTCACCTGGTGTTGCCAGCGATCCATGACGGCGCGATCGCCGTGATGCACGAAGCCGAAGTCGTCCGGATGACGCCCGAGGACTTCGGCGGACGTCCATCCGAAGATCTGCTCGGCGCGATGCGACCAGGTCGACACGCGCAGCTCGGGTGTCCATTCGATGACACCGAGCGGAGAGTTCTCGACGTGGAATTCGCGGATGCGTCGGTGCTCGGCGGCTTCCTGCTCCATGCGCTTGTGATCGCTGATGTCCTCGATGACCGAGACGTAGCGCATCGGCGTTTGCGCCGTCGCATCGATGCGGCCCACGTGCAGGCGGATCCAGACGACGTGGCCCTTCCGGTGCAGGTAACGCTTCTCGAGGATGTAGCTGCGCCGCTTGCCTGCCGCGACCTGCCGCGCCATCTCCAGGTCGCCGTCGAGATCATCGGGATGCGTGATGGTCTGGAAGTCGATCCGCAGCAGCTCGTCCTGCGTGTAGCCGGTGATCTCGCAGACCCGCTGGTTCAGGCTCAGCCAGCGCCCGTTCTGGTCCAGCAGCGCGACGCCGACGGTGGCCTGGTCGAAGATCGCGCGCAGCTGGCCTTCCTTCTCCTGGACCGAGTCGAGCGCCACCCGCAGTTCGGTGACATCGATGCCGGCCGAGAAGAAGTACTGCACGCTGCCGTCGACGTTGCGCATCGCGCGGCTGAACCACCGGCACCACACGTAGCTGCCGTCCTTGCAGATGGTCTTGCGAAGACTCTCCACGGTGTCGCGGGCGCCGCCGGCGAATTCGGCCATCACCATTTCGTGATGGTCCGCCTCGTCCACGGGCAGCACGCCCGCTTCGCGCAGCGTGCGGCCGACGACCTCTTCGGCGCTCCAGCCGAACAGGCGTTCGGCCTGCTTCGACCACCGGCGTACGCGCATCTCCGGGCCCCATTCGATGAGCGCCATCGGCGAGTGCAGGAACTGGAAGCTTTCGAGGGACTGCTGCTCGAGTGCCCGGATCTCGGCCTGTTTCCGGTCGCTGATATCGATCACCCTCAGCAGGGCGCGGGCGGGGGCGCCCCGTTTGCCGGGAACGCGGCGCGCCTGCCGCGACAACCAGATCGTGCTGCCGTCCCGGCGCCGCCATCGGCTCTCGGTGGAATGCTCGGCCGGTCCCGCGTTTTCGCGGATGAACGTCCGCAGTTCCTCGAGAGGGGTGTCGCGTTCTTCGGACACCAGCAACTCGCCGAGCGATCGGCCGCGCAGTTCGGCCACGGTATAGCCGGTGAGGGTGGCCAGGCGTTCGTTGACGTCGATCCACCGTGCGTCATCGTCGACCAGCCCGATGCCGGCCACCGACTGTTCGAACGCCGATCTCGAGCGCTGTTCGCTGAGGCTCCAGGCCTTGAGCAGGTAGATCGCCAGCGACGACCAGCCGGCGAGCGCCAGAAGCCCGGCCGCGGCCAGCGACTCCCGTTGCGCGAGCGTCGGGTCTGGCAGCCGCAGCAGGCTGCCGATCAGCACAAGCGAGCTCAGCAGGAACAGCCCGACGCCGGCTGTCCATACCGGCGCGCGCAGGTCGCGTGTTCCCATCCCGTCGTGAAACGGAGCGCTCAATCGATCTTCCGTGCGATCAGAAGCCATCGTGGCCGGCGTCCCCTCCTAGGGATCGGGTTGTCGGTCGACGTCCGGCGAAGGACCCGTCTCGTCCGCGAGGCTATGCAAGTCGCGGGCTCGCGAAGCCACCGCCGAACGAGCGGTAGCAAGCCGCTGCGTGACCGGTCGGCGGCGCGTGACCCTGCGCCTCAAGCCCGATAGATTCCGTCCTTCCCGCGCCGATGCATCCCCGGAAACCGATATGGCCCTGCACCCGCAAGTCGAAGC
>CAZXXM010000391.1:0-3322 GCA_964644715.1 uncultured Salinisphaerales bacterium | reverse complement strand
CACCACCTTCACGCCGCGTTGGCGGCAGAACTTCAGGATCTGTGCGACCTGCTGCGTCGTACGCGGCAGCGCCACGGCCAGCGGCAGCTGGCGATACGCCGTCAGCCCGTCGCTCTCGTACGCGACCAGCGACTCGTCGTCGCCGATCACGCCGTCGTTCCGAAGGATGCGGCACAGTCCCTCGAGAATCTCGGACTTGGCCGACAGCACGGCCGGGTCCGGCACCGGCATGCGCAGACTCATGCGCGGCGGCCCCTGCCTTTCCGGGAGCGGATCAACCCGAAACGATCTTGCGCAGTCCCGTCGCCGACAGGATCTCGATCCAGTAGCCGTCCGGATCCTTGATGAAGGCCAGCCCCTTCATCTTGCCGTCGTCCGGACGCTTGACGAATTCCACGCCCAGCTTCTCGAAGCGCTCGCTGGCCGCGTAGACGTCCGGCACCGTGATGCCGATGTGGCCGAAGCCGCGTGGATCGCTGTTGCCGTTGTGGTAACCGGCGAATGCCGGATCGCTCTCGGTGCCGTAGTTGTGCGTCAGCTCGATGGCGCCGCGCTGGTTGAACGTGAACTCGGCGCGCTTGGCCGGATCGGTCGGCAACTCACCGTCTTCCGGGCGCAGGTAGCCGACGAAGTACAGCGCGAACTTCATCTCGGGGAAGTCGAACTTGTTCAGCAAGGTCATGCCCAGCACGTCGCGGTAGAACGCGAGGGATTTCTCCGGGTCGCGGATGCGCAACATGGTCTGGCTCATGATGAAGTCGCGGGTGGACTCGACGCCTGTGCTCACGGCCTGCTCCGATCGGGTTTGAGGAATGCGCCATCAAACCCGAGCGGGGCCTCGCAGCGCAAGCCGGTTGCGCCATCGGTTCAGACGACTTGCGCTGGTAGCCCGGACGGAGTCCCGGCCGTTCCCCGGATACAGAGCGCAACCCCGGACTTGGTCCGGGCTACGCGGTCGGGAGCTTGCTGCCGTGCCTGGCCAGCCAGTGCGCGGTGATGTTCGGCGGCTCGGTGAACGGCGTGACGATCTCGAAGATGCGCTCGTAGCTCGCGAACGCGATCTTCCACTCGCCGCCGATCTTCACGTAACGGTCCCGGTACAGCGCGGAACCGTCGGTGACGATCTTGTTGCGCAGGTCGCAGAACCAGTCCTTCAGGTACCAGACGCCGGTGGCCTCGGTCGGCGAGCTCAGCGTGATCTCCGGATGGTTCACGTGGTGGAACGCGATGGCCTCGGAGTGGAAGGCATACCCGATCGCCTCCAGGATCTTGTCGCGCCCCTGCGCCTCGAAGCGATAGCTGCCGCCGACGTAGCAGACGCCGGCGTCCTCGGTGAACAGCTCGCGCAGCTCGTCGAGATGGGCGGTGTCGATGCAGCGGCAGTAGCGGTACTTGAGCTGGCGGATCAGCTCGTAGTCTTCAAGCGGCAGGCTCATGCGGCCCCTCCGGGGTCAGCGCTGGTAGAACGTCTTGGGATCGAAGAAACCGCCGGAGATGTCTCCGCCGGGCGTCACCGCGAATACCCGCAAGGTCGTGTGCAGATCCTGCTGGAGGTCGTGCATTTCGATGACCGAGGCGTACCAGTACGCGTCGACTTGCTTGAGCGTCGCCGTCGGGCTGATCAGGCGCTTGCGGATCTGCTTGCCCTCGTGGAACTCGGCCTTCAAGGGCACGCAGGTCTTCGTATCGACCCAGCTGCGCACGAGGTCGTAGCCGCCCTTCGTCGTATCGACCGGGCGGAACGCGAGCACGTGCACCGGACGCTTGTCGATCTCGCCCGGACCCTCGTAGGCCGTGCTGGCGCCGCCGAAGGTGTTCTGCAGCTGCTTGAAATCGAGGTAGCTGAAGCTCGTTCCCATCAGTCCGCCGTCGGCGATGCTGCCGGTCACGCGACGCACCCGCTTCACCGACGGCAGGTACACGTACATGCCGTCGCGCAAGTCGCCGTCCTTCTCGCGGATCAGGTAGGCCGCGCCGGACAGATTGGGCGGCGCCGACAGGTGCAGCATGGCGCGCACCAGGCGGCTGCCGTCGGGCGTGAGTTCGCGCGCCGCGTAGAGCCGGCCCTTGAGCGTGCTGGCCGGGCCGGATCGATCGGAGGTGCTGAATTCCACCTCCTGCACGCGCAGGCTGGTCGGCACGTTGCCCTGCATGCATTCCAGGACCTTGGCCGCCTCGTCGGCGGCCGTCGCGTCGCCCGATCCCATCGTCACCGCCAGCGCCGCGCAGGCGAGCAGGATTCTCATGGCTTGTTCTCCCGGACCTCGTCCCGATGGACCGCCGCAGCCGCCAGGAATGCCGGCCGCTCCCCGCCTCCGTGCATCACCAGATTGCTGCCGCTGGCGTAGCTGGCGGCCGGCGAGGCCATCCACACGCAGGCCTCGCCGATCTCGCGCACGCGGGCCAGGCGTCCCGCCGGAATCGTCGCCGCGACCCGGGCCATCGAGGCCTCGTCGCCGTAATGGAGGTCCGACTGTTCGGTGTGCACCAGGCCCGGGCTCACGGCGCAGACGCGCACCCTGGGCGCCCACTCCACGGCCAGCGACTGCACCAGGCTCAGCACGCCGGCCTTGGCCGCGCCGTAGGCCGCGGTACCGGGCGAAGGCCGCAGTGCGCTGACGCTGCCGATGAACAGAATCGAGCCGCCTTCGGCCTGGGTCTGCATCATGGCGTTGGCCTTCTGCGCCAGGTGCAGCGGCGCCAGCAGATTCAGCGCGACGATCGATTCGTGAAAGCGCGGCGAGGCCTTGTCGGCCAGCGCGAACGGTGCGCCGCCTGCGTTGTTGACCAGCACGTCGAGCCGGCCATGACGTTCCGCGATGCGCGCGAACATGGCGTCGACCTCTTCGCGCTTGCGCACGTCGCAGGCGATGAACCCCGCTCCCGCGAGCGGCTCGGCCGGAGCCGTGCGGCCACAGACGACGACGCTCGCGCCGGCGGCAAGGAAGGCCTCGGCGATACCAAGGCCGACACCCTTGGTGCCACCGGTGACCAGGACCGTTCGGGAGACAGGCATGCCGGCTTCACGCCTCGGCGTCGGGGAGTGCGCCATGCTAGGCCAGACCGCTCGCGGCTCTGTCACCCGAAAGGATGAAGCCCACCCCGCGGCAGGCGCAGACGATGCACGGACCCTCGTCGCCCGTCCGCCCATGTCCAGCCCCAAGCCCGTCCCCGAAGGCCGCTACCTGTCGCTCGCCAACGGGCATCGCATCCACGTGCTCGACGAGGGCAGCGGCCCGGTCGTCGTGTTCCTGCACGGTTCGGGCAACGGCGCCTGCGGCTACAGCAATTTCAACGGCAACTACCCGGAACTGGTGAAGGC